>JAKBCB010000052.1 GCA_021808185.1 Pseudomonadota bacterium | reverse complement strand
CTATCCCGCCGGCTCCCCCTCCACGCTGCGCTACGCCTCCAAGACCCAGACCGGGGGCAAGTGGGTGCGGCCGACATGGGCGACGATGTGGTTCCCGCATGCGTTCCTCGGCGTGATGGAGCAACTGCAATACGCCGTGAAGGTCGGCGAACGCCCGCTGCTCGACGCCGACGATAACGTGAAAACCATGGCGCTGGTCGAAGCAGCCTACCGGTCGCTGCACGAGGACCGGGCGGTAAAGCTGGCCGAGTTCGGCGTCTAATCAACAAGCAAAGGGCAGGAACATGATCCAGGTCGGGATCTTCACCGGGTATTTTCCCTACACACTCGCCGAACAGGCAGCCAAGATCCGGGCGCTCGGGTTCAATACCGTACAGCTCGATCTCGCCTTTAAGGATCTCGATTTTTCTACGCCGGGCGCCGTCACCAAGGCCAAGGCGAGGACGGTACGGGAGACTTTCCGCGATCACAATCTGCCTATCTCCTGCGTCTCCGCCTACACGAACATCGTCCACCCTGATCCGGACGCGCGCAAGCATAAGCTCGACATGCTGAAAGCGATCCTGCGCCACGCCCGCGACTTCGGCACACCCTACGTGATCTCGGAGACCGGAACCTTCAACACCGAATCCGACTGGGTGGCGCATCCGAAGAACAAGACGGAGGAAGGCTGGGACATCTGCCGCGGCATCATCAAGGAACTGGTGCAGACCGCATACGACCATGGCGCGGTGTTCCTGCTGGAAACCTACGTGAACAACGTCGTCGGCTCGGTCGAGGAAACCGTGCGCATGTTCGCCGAGATCGACCATCCGGCGCTCGGGTTGCTGATGGACCCGACCAATTATTTCGAGAGCCACAACATCGACCGAATGGACTCCATCCTGAAGCAGATCTTCGACACGCTGGCGGACAAGGTGCGGATATCACACGCCAAGGACGTCAAGCGCTCTGGCTCGGACAAATCGGAGAAGCACGCCGACATCGACGCGTCCGAAGCGCATTCCTTCCGTGGCGTCGGTGAGATCGAGCTGCCGGCGCCGGGGCTCGGCGCGTTGAATTACGACTACTATCTGAAGCGCCTGTCCGAGAAGCATCCGAACATTCCCATCATCATCGAGCATCTCGAGGAGAGCGACGTGCCGCGCGCGAAGAGCTTTCTCGATGGCCGGTTGCGCGCCGGCGGCCTGTAGGGCGCGCCGTCATGGTGGCTCTGTACGGGCGGAACATGTCCCGCCGCGACGTCGCAGCGCATGGCGGGGCCTTGTCGCAATTCGCCGGGGTCAGACTGATGACGCTCGGCGACGGGCTCGAGCGCGGCATCCGGATGCTGGAATTCCGGACCGGCAGCGGCCTGCGCTTCACCGTGCTGATCGACCGCGCCTTCGATGTCGCCGACTGCGAGTATCGCGGTGCCGCGATCGGCTGGCACTCTCCCGCCGGCTTCCGCCATCCCGGCCTGCACGAATACGAGGGCGAAAGCGGCCTCTCCTGGCTGCGCTCGTTCTCCGGGCTGATGGTCACATGCGGGCTCGACCACATCCTGTTCATGCACTCCGACGACGCGGCGCATTACCACTATGTCCATCGCCAGCACGTGGACAGTTCCATCCATGGCCGCATCGGTACCATTCCCGGAAAGCTGCTGGCCTACGGCGAGGAGTGGCGCGGGGACGAGTGCTGGCTGTTCTGTGAAGGGCTGGTGCAGCAGGCCACCGTGTTCGGCGAGGATCTGCACCTGATCCGACGGATCGAGGCCCGTGTCGGCTCCAACGAGTTCCTGCTGAAGGACCGCGTGGTCAATCACGGATTCTACCGCACGCCACATATGTTTCTTTACCACATCAACATTGGCCATCCGGTGCTGGCCGAAGGCAGCCGATATCTGGCACCCGTGATGCACACACCCTGGGCCGCCCACGCACCTGACTATCGCAAGCAGGCAGTCGGTTACCGGACACTGCCTGCGCCAATCGTGAACTTTCACGAACAGGTCTGGGAACACGCCATGGGGGCCGAATCGGATGGTCAGGTGCCGGTGGCGTTGATCAACGACGCGCTCAACCTTGGATTCCTGGTCGAGACGAACAAGGCGGAGTTTCCCTGTCAGTACGAATGGCAGAATTTCCACGCCGGGCACTACGCGCTAGGCATCGAACCATCAACCAACCACGTCTTCGGCAAGCCGTTCGCCAAGGACCGCGGTGAACTGATCTGGCTCGACCATGCCGAAGAGCGGCAGTACACCACTCGCTTCGCCGTGCTCGACGGCGCCGACGCGATCGCCGCGACCGAGCGCCGCATCGCGGCCATCGCCCCGCCTTCCACCGATGAGTTTCCGCAACCGACCGACCGCTGGGATCGCATCCCGGGCCGCTGAGGGAGAGACTCATGGAGTTCTCAGGCAAGACGATTCTACTGACTGGCGCCGCCGGCGGCCTCGGTACGGAGGTGGCGATCGCGTTCGCCGAGCACGGTGGCCGCGTGCTGGCGGTGGACATCGACGACGCCAAGATCGCAGCGCTTTTGCAGCGCGCCGCAGCGCTTCCCTCCGGCCGTATCCGCGTCGAGCGCATCGATCTCTTGCAGCCCGATCTGGTGCGCAGCCGCATGACCGCGCTTGCCACGGACGGCGATGGCATCGACATCGTCATCAACAACGCGGCGATCTACCCCTCCAAAGCGTTCGAGGCTTACACACTGGAGGAGTGGGATGCGGTACACCGCGTGAACGTCATCTCGGCGGTTGCGAACGTCCAGGCGGCTCTGCCTGGAATGCGGCGGAAGGCCTGGGGCCGCATCATCAACGTCTCCAGCATCACCTTCTTCGGTGGTTGGGCGAATCTGGCCCCCTACGTGACCTCCAAGGGATCGCTGGTGGCACTGACGCGCGCCTGGGCGCGTGAATTCGGCGCCGACGGCATCACCGCGAACTGCATCGCACCCGGCGCATTCCCCACCGATGCGGAGAAGATCCATCCGGACCCGGAGGGCTACACGCGCTTCGTACTGGACCACCAATCGATCAAGCGGCGTGGCGCGCCGCGTGACATTGCGGAGGCGATGCTGTTCCTCGCCTCCGACCGCGCAGGTTTCATCACCGGCCAGACGCTCAGTGTCGATGGCGGGTGGGTCATGCAATAGAACAGGCGAAACCTATGGGCGTTCTGACCGGATACCGCGTGCTCGATTGCTCGATCGCCATGGCTGGGCCATTCGCGGCCCAGCGACTGGGCGATCTTGGCGCGGACGTCATCAAGATCGAGCCGGTGGCTGGCGAATGGCAGCGCCACGTCGCCGCTGGCGGCGCGCGCGGAAATCGCGTGAACGTGTCGTTTCTCTCGCTCAACCGCAACAAGCGTTCGCTGGCCATCGACCTCAAATCTCCCGAAGGTAAGGCCCTGCTGTTGGATCTGGTGCGCGGAGCCGACGTCTTCCTGCAGAACTACCGCCCAGGGGTCGCACAACGGCTCGGCGTGGACTACGACTCCCTCGCCGCGATCAATCCCCGCCTCGTCTATGTCTCAATGTCCGGCTATGGCGAAAGCGGCCCCTACGTGAACCGCCCCGGCCAGGATCTGGTGTTGCAGGGCATGTCAGGCGCCATGCTCTCGGCCGGGCGCGAAGGCGAACCGCCAACACCGGCGGGGCAATACCTGGTCGATGCGGTGACCGCCTATACGGCGTTCGAGGGTGCGCTCGCCGCGCTGCTGCATCGCGAGCGCACCGGTGAGGGACAGAAGGTCGAGGTCAACATGCTCGACGCCATCACCACCCTCCAGATGCAGGAACTCTCGGTGTTTACCGTCGCGCACAAGCCGCAGGCCCGCTCGGCCGAGCCGCACGCGCACGTCTATATCCGTGCTCCATATGGTGCCTTTGCGACCAGCGATGGCTTCATCATCGTCGCGTTCCCGCGGTTGCAAAAATTCGGCGAACTCATCGGCGAGCCCGCGTTCGCGGCGATGGACGACGAGACCGACACCTGGACACGGCGCGACGAAATTTTCGCCCGCACGCGTGAACGCCTCAAACTGCAATCATCGGCCCACTGGCTCGCCCTGTTCGCCGCGAACGACATCTGGTCCGGGCCGGTATACGGCTATGCCGACCTGCTCGCCGACCCGCAGATCGCGCATAACGGCACGTTCGTCGAATACGACCATCCGACCGAAGGCCACGTCAAGACGCCCGGCTTCCCCATTCGTTTCTCTCGCACGCCATCGCGCGTCGAGCGCGGCGCGCCATTGGCCGGCGAACACACGCGCGCGGTGCTGCACGAGATGGGCAAGACCGACACGGAGATCGACGCCCTGCTCGCACGCGGCGTGATCGGGGAGACCCTGGCATGAGCACGCCGGATGTGCTGTTCGATGTCACCGACTTCATCGCGACCATCACGCTCAACCGCCCGGCGAAACTGAACGCTGTGACGCCCGACATGGCGGCTGCCGTGATTGCGCATGTCGAACACTGCAACCGCAGCAACGACGTGCGCGCGGTGATCCTGACCGGCGCCGGGGACCGCGCGTTCTGCGCCGGATCGGACATCGGCGAACTGGACGGTTACGATACACCCTGGAACTTTCGTCAACGACCGGACTACTGCGACGCGATCCGCCGTCTGACCAAACCAGCGCTCGCAGCGATCAACGGCATCGCGTTCGGCGGCGGCCTTGAACTGGCGCTGAGTTGCGACATCCGTATCGCCGCCGGTACGGCGCGCTTTGCCGCCCCAGAGATCAAGCTCGGCTGGATCGGCGGCGGCGGCATGACGGCGTTCCTTGCCCATTCCATCGGCCCGTCGAATGCGGCGCTGATGGTGATGACCGGCGATCCAATTCCGGCGGCGACGGCGCTGAGCTGGGGCCTGGTCAGCGACATGGTCACACCCGAGCACCTCATGGCGCGCGCGCGCGAAGTCGCCAGGACCATCGCGACGCGCGCGCCGATCGCGGCCGAGACGGCGAAGCTCAATCTGCGCGCGGCGTTGACCATGCCCATCGAGGCCGCGATCCAGTACGAGCGCGACCTACAGACGATCTGCTTCGCAACCGAAGATGCGGCCGAGGGCCGCGCGGCATTCAAGGAGAAGCGCACGCCCAGTTTTCGGCGGCGCTGACGGCAACGATGGAACCCATGTCGGACGGCGAATCGCACCCTATCCTCCGCAGAGCCGAGGCAACACCGGGCCTGCTGCCCGCGCTGCGCCAATTGCTGCGCGAGCGCCGCGAGGCCACGGTTGCCGCCATGCTCGTTCTGGTGTTCGTGCTGCTCTCGTTCGGCAGTCCGTTCTTCCTCACCGAGCGCAACCTGTTCAACGTGGCCCGGCAGCTTTCGGTTGTTGCCATCGTGGCCCTAGGACAGGCGTTGGTGATTATCGCGGGCGGCATCGACCTTTCGGTCGGCTCAGTCATTGGCCTTTCCGCGGTCGCGGCGGCAATGGCAGCGAATGCCACGAATTCACCGGCGGTCGGCATTGTCGCGGCCCTGGCGGTGGGTGGCCTCACCGGGGTCGTCAACGGCACTCTGATCACGCGGGCGCGCATCAATCCGTTCATCACCACGCTGGGGACTCTGTCTGTGGTGCGCGGCGCGGCGCTGCTGGTCACCAACGGCAGCCCGCAGCGATTCGACAACTGGGCCGCGTTCCTGGGCGGCGGACGCATCGCGAACGTGCCTGTGCAATTCATTCTTCTGGTCCTGCTTGCTGCCTTGATCTGGATCTTCGCCGTGCGTACCCGCTGGGGCCGTGATGTGTATGCCGTGGGCGACAACGCGCGTGCGGCACGGCTCGCCGGGCTCGATGTGAAGTTCACCCGCACGATGGTCTTCACCATTTCCGGCCTGCTCGCCGGCCTGGGCGGATTGCTGCTGGCAGGCATGCTGTCCAACGCCAACCCCAATCTCGGGCTGGGCTACGAACTAGACGTGATCGCTGCCGTCATCCTCGGCGGCGTGGCCCTCACCGGGGGGCGCGGTTCGATCGGCGGCGTGGTGATCGGCGCCGCGCTCATGGGTCTGCTGCGCAATGCTTTCGTGCTGCTCAACGTGTCTGGCTACTGGCAGACGATCACGATCGGCTTGGTCGTCATCGTTGCCGTCGGCGCCGACAGCTTCAACCGTAAAGCCGAAGAAGATTGAGGGGATCCGTCCATGACAGCCATCATCACCCGCCGCCTGTTGCTCGGGGCCACCGCCGGCACCGTGCTGTTGCCCGCGTTCGCGCGGGCGGCCGATGTGCCGCTGCCCGCCGACGCTGCCGCGTTCGGCGCGTCCGTCAAGGCGATGGGGCCGGCCCCCAAGCCGTTGCGGCTCGCGATGCTCAGCTTTCAGGGCTCGTCGTTCTGGGAAGCGGTGGACAAAGGCATCGCCTCGGCCACTGCGTATCTGAAGCCGCTGAACACAACCGTGGACTATGTGCAACTTGGCACCGCGCTGACCGCTGAGGTCATCGTCGCAGGCATCGACGGCGCACTCGCCAAGCAATACGACGGCATCGCCACCATCCCGATCTTCGACGGCACGGTGGCCAAGGTGAACGAGGCGGTCGCGGCCGGCGTGCCGTTCATCGCCTTCATCGCCGATTCGGCCGAGCGGTCCAAGCGCACTGTCGGCATGGGCACGCAGGCGTACGATGCCGGCAAGAGCGCCGGGATGTTCATCGCCAAGCAGCTCGGCGGCGAGGGCAAGATCGCCGTCATCACCGGCTATCTCGGTGCCGCCCAGCACAACCAGCGCATGAACGGCGCTCTTGATCTGCTGAAGAAGGACTATCCGAAGATCACCATCCTCGGCCCGTTCGAGTGCAAGGACGACGACGCCACCGCCTATGCGCAGGCAACCGACGCCATGACGTCCAATCCAGATCTGAAGATCATCTACGTCACCGCCGGCGGTTCGGAAGCCGCCGCCAAGGCGGTCCAGGACGCCAAGGCCACCGGCCGCGTTGGCGTTGTCGGCTACGACGACCTGCCGGAGAAGCAGCGCTACAAGGACAGCGGCGAGATCCTCGCCCTGGTGGATCAGGCCCCGTCGCGCCAGTCGTTCGACAGCCTGGTGATGCTGCACAATATCCTGGCGTTCAAAGCGACGTATCCGTCGGTGGTGCCGATCCCGGCGCCGATCGCCTATGGCAAGCTGGCCACGGCGAAGTTGTGAGCCAAGCCCCATCCGGCGCCCCCTCGTACGGGGCGCCGGTACTCTCGGTGCACGACGTGAGGAAAGGGTTCGATGGCGCGCCGGTGCTGCACGGCATCGACCTCGACGTGCCGGCGGGCCAGATTCTGGCGCTCGTCGGCGAGAACGGCGCGGGCAAGAGCACGCTGCTCAACATCGTCTCCGGTGCGTTGCAGGCCGATGGCGGCGTCATCGCGCTCGATGGGATCGTCCGGCACTGGGCCGGACCGCGCGACGCGCTGCAAGCCGGCATCGCGCTGGTGCACCAGGAACTCTCGATCATCCGCAGCCTGAGCGTGGCGGAGAATGTACTGCTCGGCGACTATTGCGCCGGCCCGCGTGGTTTCGTCGATCGCCCCGCCATGCGCGCCCGTGCCCGCGCGCTGCTGGACGAAGTCGGCGCCCATCATGTGCGCCCGGAGACCCGTGCCGACCGGCTGAGCACCGCCGACCAGCAACTCGTCGAGATCGCCAAGGCGCTCACGCGGGATCTGCGCGTGCTCATCATGGACGAACCCACATCGTCGCTCACGCCGCATGAGGCGGAGGCGTTGTTCGTCGTCATGCGCCGGCTCGCGGCGCGCGGGGTCTGTGTGCTGTTCATCAGCCACCGTTTCGACGAGGTGTTTCGCGTCGCCGATCGCATCGTCGTGCTAAGGGATGGGCGGCTGGTCGGCGACCGGCCAGCGGCCGGTACTACGCGCGATGCCGCTATCGCAGACATGACAGGCCGGGCCTTCAGCTTTAGCCGGCGCGTCGCCCGCCCGGCCCGGCGCGAGGAGTCCGTGCTGTCGGTGCGGAACCTGTGCGACCGGCATTGGCTCGGCCCCGTCGATTTCGACCTGCGGGCCGGCGAGATACTCGGCGTCTTCGGACTCGTCGGCGCCGGCCGCAGCGAACTTCTGGAGTTGCTCGGTGGCCTGCGCCAGCCCGGCGGCGGGGCGGTGCGGCTGTTCGATGGCGGCGGCCTGCCGGCCACGCCCGCACATGCCTGGGCACGCGGCGTCGCCATCCTGCCGGAAGACCGCAAGGCGGCCGGTATCGCCCCGAATCTGTCGGTGCATGAGAACATGTTGCTGAGCTGGCGGCGCACCGCCCCGGGCTGGATCAACCCAGCGCGTGAGCGCGGCGTTGTCGCCCCGCTGATGCGGCGTCTGGCGGTGCGTGCGCGGGGGCCGGCGCAGCTTGTGCGCACGCTCAGCGGCGGCAACCAGCAAAAGGCGATCCTGGGCCGTTGCCTCGCCGCGGCCCCCCGCCTGCTGCTGCTCGACGAGCCCACGCGCGGCGTGGATATCGGCACCAAGGCGGAGATCTACGACCACATCGCGGCCCTGGCGAACGAGGGCATGGCGGTGATCTTCGCCTCCTCCGAGTTGCCCGAGGTCCTGGCGCTGGCGACGACGGTGATGGTGCTGGCGCGCGGCCAGCAGCGCCTGTGTGCCCCGAACGAAGGGCTGGACGAAGCCAGCGTGCTCTCCGCCGCCTTCAGCTTCGAGGCAAACGGCGCCTGACGGGGCGCGCCTGATATGCCATCGTCCGGGCCCCGACGAACCGCCCAGGACCGACGACGATGGACCACACGCCCACCCAAGCCGACCCGCATGCCGAAATCCGCGCCGAGGTCGCCAAGCTCTGCGCCCGCTTTGCCGGCGAATACTGGCGCAAGCTCGATGCCACGCGCGCCTACCCCACCGCGTTCGTCACCGCGCTGACCGAGGCGGGGTATCTGTCCGTGCTGATCCCGGAGGAATACGGCGGCTCCGGCCTTGGCCTGTCGGCGGCGGCCGCGATCCTGGAGACGATCCAGTCCGAGGGCTGCAACGGCGCTGCCTGCCACGCACAGATGTACATCATGGGTGCGATCCTCCGGCACGGGTCGGAGGCACAGAAGCGCGCCTACTTGCCGCTCATCGCCAGCGGGGCGCTGCGGCTGCAAGCCTTCGGCGTCACCGAGCCGACCAGCGGCACCGACACCACGGCCCTGCGCACCTTCGCGCGCCGCGAGGGCGACGAATATGTGGTGAACGGCCAGAAGGTCTGGACCAGCCGCGCCGAGCATTCCGATCTGATGCTGCTGCTGGCCCGCACCACGCCACGCGATCAGGTGACGAAGAAGACCGAAGGGCTGTCCGTGTTCATCGTCGATATGCGCGAGGTGCTCGGCAACGGCCTGACCGTCCGGCCGATCCGCACCATGATGAACCACAATTCCTGCGAGGTGTTCTTCGACAACATGCGCATCCCGGCGGCCAACCTCGTCGGCGCGCTGGATCGCGGCTTTCGCGTCATTCTCGACGGCATGAACGCCGAGCGGCTGCTGATCGCCGCTGAATGCGTCGGCGACGCGAAATGGTTCACCGCCAAGTCCGCCGCCTACGCCAATGAGCGGAAAGTCTTCGGCCGCCCGATCGGCCAGAACCAGGGCGTGCAATTTCCCATCGCGCGCGCCTACGCGCAGATGCGCGCGGCCGAGCTCATGGTGCGCGAGGGCTGCCGCAAATTCGAGGCGGGGGAACCCTGCGGGCCGGAGGCAAACATGGCGAAAATGCTCGCCGCGGAAGCCTCCTGGGCCGCCGCGGAGGCCGCCGTGCAGACCCACGGCGGTTTCGGATTCGCCGAGGAATACGACGTGGAAAGGAAGTTTCGCGAGACACGGCTGTACCAGGTGGCGCCGATCAGCACGAACCTCATCCTCTCCTACCTCGCCGAGCACGTGCTCGGCCTGCCGCGGTCGTACTGATGGGCGCGCTCGACGGGCTGCTGGTGGTCGCACTGGAACAGGCGGTCGCGGCGCCGTACTGCTCATCGCGCCTCGCCGATGCCGGCGCGCGCGTCATCAAGGTCGAACGCGCGGAGGGCGATTTCGCCCGCGGCTACGACCGCGCCGCGGCCGGCCAGTCCAGCTATTTCGTCTGGCTCAATCGCGGCAAGCAAAGCCTCGTCGCCGATATCAAGAAGCCGGACGACGCCGCGCTGCTGCATCGCATTCTCGCCCGCGCGGACGTGTTCATCCAGAACCTTGCCCCGGGCGCCGCCGCGCGCGCGGGCTTTGGGTCAGTGATGTTGCGGGAGACATATCCGCGCCTGATCACCATGGACATCAGCGGTTATGGCGAGGCTGGCGATTACGCGGAGATGAAGGCGTACGACCTGCTGGTGCAGGCGGAATCAGGCCTCGCCTCCATCACCGGCCACCCCGCCGGCCCCGGTCGTGTCGGTGTCTCCGTCTGCGACATCGCCTGCGGCATGGCCGCGCACGCCGCCATTCTCGAAGCCCTGATCGAGCGTGGCCGCACCGGCCTCGGCAAAACCCTCTCCACCAGCCTGTTCGCCGGCATGGCGGACTGGATGGCGGTGCCGCTGCTCTACATGGAGGGCACCGGCCACGCCCCCGCGCGCGTCGGCCTCGCGCATCCCTCCATCTGCCCGTACGGCGCGTTCGCGCTCGCGGACGGCGCGCTCGTGCTCGTGTCCATCCAGAACGAGCGTGAATTCGTGTCCTTTTGCACCCATGTCCTGCGCGCCCCGGACCTGCCCGCGCGCCCGGGCTTCGCGACCAACGTCGCCCGCGTGGCCAACCGCGCGGCGGTGGACGCGCATATCGGCGCGGTGTTCGCCGCACTGGACCGCGACACCGCCGTCGCCCGCCTGCGCGAGGCCGGCACCGCGTACGGCTTTGTCCGCGACGTCGCCGATCTGGCCCGGCACCCCGCGCTGCGGCGGGTCGATGTCGCCACGCCGGGCGGCTCGGTCTCACTCCCCCTGCCGCCGGTCCTCGCGAACGGTGCCTCGCCCCAGCTTGGCCCGGTCCCGGCCATCGGCGCGCACTCGGCGGCACTGCGCGAGGAATTCGCGCCGTTGCCAGCCCAATGAGCGCCGCCTAGCCTCGCCGCGCGAACGCACGGGGGACGAATGAGCACGGCGGCGGACCACATCATTGTCGGCAGCGGCATCAACGCGCTGGTCGCGGCGGCGCTGCTCGGGCGCAAGGGCCACCGCGTCCTCGTGTTGGAACGCAACGAGCGCATCGGCGGCTGTATCCGCACCGAGGCGATCACCGAGCCCGGCTTCGTCCACGACGTGCTGGCCACGACGTTCGTGCTGTTCATCACCTCGCCCGCCTATGCCGCCCTGGCCGAGGATCTCGGCAAGCGCGGCCTGGAATTCGCTCACGCCGCCACGCCCTCGGGCGTGCTGTTGCCGGACGGTCGCGCGGCGGTGATCCGCATGGACCGCGCCGCCAACGCCGCCGCGTTCGACGCGCTGGCCGAGGGCGACGGTGCGGCCTACCTCGCCGATCTCGACCGACTCGGCCCCGATCTGGGCCTGATTTTCTCTCTCCTCGGCGGCCAGCTCTGGTCCTGGCCCACGGCCAAATTGCTGGCGCGCGAGGCGTGGCGGCGCGGCCTGCGCAACTTCGCCGGCTTCTTCGGCGAGGCGCTGGGCACCGCGCGCGGCTGGCTGGAGCAAGGGTTCCGCTCGGAGGTGATCCACGCGCTCTATGCCCCCTGGGTGCTGCACACCGGCCTCGGCCCCGAAAGCGCCTATTCCGCGCAGATGGCCAAGGTGATCGCCTTCGCGCTGGAGGCCGCCGGCGCCCCCATCGTCAAGGGCGGTGCCGCCAACCTGCTCGCCGCGTTCGAAAAACTGATCGCCGACCAGGGCGGGACGATCCGCACCGGCGCGGACGTGGACAAAATCCTGCTGGATGCCACCACGGGTGCGGCGCGCGGCGTGCGCCTGGCCAGCGGCGAGGAGGTGTTGGCGCGCAAGGCGGTGACCTGTTCCGTCACCCCCGGCCAGCTGTACGGCCGCCTGCTCCCCTCCGCCGCCCTGCCGGCACCCGTCGCCGAGGGCGTGAAGCAATACCGCCACGGCAAGGGCAACATGCAGATCCACTACGCCCTGTCCGCCCCGCCGCGCTGGCGCACGCCGGGGCTGGAGGGCGTGGCGCTGCTGCACCTGACCCCGGGGCTCGACGGCGTCTCCCGTGCGGCCAACGAGGCCGAGCGCGGCCTGTTGCCCGCCGTCCCCACCATCTGCGTCGGCCAACCGAGTGCGCTGGACCCGAGCCGCTGCCCGCCCGGCCGCGCCATCCTGTGGCTGCAACTGCCGGAAGCCCCCCGCCACCCGAAAGGCGACGCCGCCGGCCTGCTCGCCGTCCCCGCCGACGGGCAATGGACCGAGGCACTGCGCGAGGCGTACGCCGACCGGGTGGAGGCCATCCTGGCCGCCCACATCGACGGGTTTTCCGACACCGTGCTGCGCCGAAGGGCGTATTCACCGGCCGATTTGCAGGCGCTGAACATAAACCTGGAGGGCGGCGACCCGTATGGCGGATTCTGTGGCCTCGACCAGTTCTTCCTCTGGCGCCCGTTCAAGTCCTCGGTGAACCACCGCACGCATGTCGCGCGCCTGTATCACATCGGCGCCTCGACCCATCCGGGGCCGGGGCTGGGGGCGGGGTCGGGGTTCTTGTTGGCGAAGGAGATCGGGTAGGGCGCGCGGCGGCGCCCCACCCGCCCCCGGCTACGTAGCCCCCGTCACCCGCCAGATCACATCCCCCACGTCGTCCGCCACCAGCAACGACCCGTCCGGCCCGATCGCAACCCCCACCGGCCGCCCGTACGAGGCCCGCTCGTCCGGGGCCAGGAACCCGGTC
>JAKBCB010000051.1 GCA_021808185.1 Pseudomonadota bacterium | reverse complement strand
CCCGCCGCCGAACGTCACCGGCAGCCTGCACATGGGCCACGCGCTCACCTTCACCGTGCAGGACACGCTGGTGCGCTGGCGGCGGATGCAGGGGCGGGACGCGCTGTGGCAGCCGGGCACCGACCACGCGGGCATCGCCACACAAATGGTGGTGGAACGCCTGCTCGCCGCCGAGGGCATCGACCGCCGCGCCATGGGGCGCGAGGCGTTCCTGGAGCGCGTCTGGGCGTGGAAGCGTGAATCCGGCGGCACCATCACCCGGCAGTTGCGCCGCCTCGGCGCCTCGCTGGACTGGCCGCGCGAGCGCTTCACCATGGACGACGGCCTGTCCGCCGCCGTGCGCGAGGTGTTCGTCACGCTGGCCAAGCAGGGGCTGATCTATCGCGACCGGCGGCTGGTGAACTGGGACCCGAAATTTCAGTCGGCGATTTCCGATCTGGAAGTGGAAAGCCGTGAGGTGCGGGGAAATCTCTGGCACATCCGCTACCCGGTCGAGGGCGAGGATCGCTTCCTGACCGTGGCCACCACGCGGCCGGAGACGATGCTGGGCGATACCGCCGTGGCCGTACACCCGGACGATCCGCGCTACGCCGACCTGATCGGCAAGCACGTCGTTCTGCCGCTGACGGGCCGCCGGATCCGCGTGGTCGCGGATACCTACTCGGACCCGGAAAAGGGCACCGGCGCGGTGAAGATCACCCCCGCGCACGACTTCAACGACTTTGCCGTCGGCCAGCGCCACAACCTGCCCATGCCGTCCGTGCTCGACAAGGAAGCGCGCGTCACCCTGGCGGAAATCTCCGCCGACCTCGCCGCTGTGGAAGGCATCGCCGATCCGGCGTTCGTGCAAAGCCTCGCCGGCAAGGAGCGGTTCGAGGCGCGCAAGCTGATCGTGGCGAAGCTGGAAGACCTCGGCCTGCTCGACAAGATCGAGCCGCACACGCATCAGGTGCCGCACGGCGACCGCTCCGGCGTGCCGATCGAGCCGCTGCTGACGGTGCAGTGGTACGCCAACGCCGCCGAACTGGCCAAGCCCGCCATCGCGGCGGTGGAGACCGGGCGGACCAAATTCGTGCCGCAGCAGTGGGAAAACACCTTCTTCGCGTGGATGCGCGACATCCAGCCCTGGTGCATCAGCCGGCAACTCTGGTGGGGCCACCGCATCCCGGCCTGGTACGGCCCGGACAACACCGTGTTCGTGGAAAAGACCGCCGAGGAAGCCCACGCCGCCGCGAAGATGCATTTCGGCCGCGACGTGGAGCTGACCCAGGACGAGGACGTGCTGGACACCTGGTTCAGCTCCGCGCTGTGGCCGTTCTCCACGCTCGGCTGGCCCGAGCAGACGCCGGAGGTGGCCCGGTACTATCCGGGCGACGTGCTGGTGACGGGGTTCGACATCATCTTCTTCTGGGTCGCCCGGATGATGATGATGGGCCTGCACTTCATGGGCGAGGTGCCATTCCGCACCATCTATATCCACGGCCTCGTGCGCGACGAGCGCGGGCAGAAAATGAGCAAATCCAAGGGGAACGTGATGGACCCCCTGGAGCTTATCGACAAATTCGGCGCCGACGCGCTGCGCTTCACCATCGCGGCGCTGACCGGCCCTGGCCGCGACGTGAAGCTCGGCCCGACGCGGGTGGAGAATTATCGTGGTTTCGTCACGAAACTGTGGAACGCCGCCCGCTTCTGCGAGATGAACGCGATCGCGCCGGACCCGTCCTTCGACCCGTCGCGGGCCACGCTGCCGCTGACCCGCTGGATTCTCGCCGCCGCGTCCGACGTGGTGGCGGAAGCCACGTCGGCGCTGGAAGCCTATCGCTTCGACGAATATGCCGCCGCCGGCTACCGCTTCACCTGGAACGTGTTCTGCGACTGGTTCCTGGAATTCGCCAAGCCCGCGCTGAATGCCGACAGCCCGGACGCGGCGGAGGTGAAACAGACCGCCGCCCACGTCCTCGGCATCGTGCTGCGCCTGCTGCATCCGGTGATGCCGTATGTCACCGAGGAACTGTGGGACAGTTTCGGCTACGGCGCCGAATGCAGCCTGATCCGCGCCGCGTGGCCGGTTCCGTTCGCGGTGCCGGGTGCCACCGAGGCCCGGCGGGAACTGGACTGGGTGGTGCGCCTGATCGGCGAGGTGCGCGCCGTGCGCGCCGAGATGCATGTCGCCCCGTCGGTCCTCGGCCCGATCCGGCTGAAGGACGCGGCCCCGGAGACCCTCGCGCGCGGGGGGCGCTGGATGGAGGCGATCGGCCGCATGGCCCGCGCCTCCGACTTCGGCCCGCTGGAGGGGGAGGTGCCGAAGGGCAGCGCCCAGGCGGTGCTGGAGGAGGCGACCATCGTGCTGCCGCTCGCGGGGCTGATCGACCTCGATGCCGAGCGGGCGCGGCTGGAGAAGGAGCTTGCCAAGGCGGAAAAGGAGGCCGAGGCGGTGGCGAAAAAACTCGCCAACGCCGACTTCGTCGCCCGCGCCAAGGAGGAAGTGGTGGAGGAAAATCGCGAGCGCCTCGCCGCGGCGCAAGCCGATGTCGCGCGTCTGCAAGCAGCCCTTGCGCGAATTGGATAGGCTTATCCATTCGCCGCGCTGGCGCATCGCGGCCCTCCCGCGCGGGGGGCGCGCGCGCTAAAGCGGCGGCCCGACACCCCGGACCGGACACGAAGACAATGCCCGACTCGATGATCCTCACGCTGTCCTGCCAGAACCGCCCCGGCATCGTCGCCGCCGTCTCCACCTTTCTGTTCGAGAGCGGCTGCAACATCCAGGACGCGCAGCAGTTCGACGACGCGCTGTCGGGCAAGTTCTTCATGCGCGTGGTGTTCAACGCGGTGCGCGCCGACGTGGCGATGGAAGCGTTGCGCGCCGGCATTTCCGCCATTGGCGAGAAATTCGGCATGGCCTGGCACCTGCGCGCCCGCTCGGACAAGCGGCGGGTGATGCTGTTCGCCTCCAAGTTCGACCATTGCCTCGCGGACCTGCTGTATCGCTGGCACATCGGCGAGATCCCGATGGACGTGGTGGGCATCGTCTCCAACCACGCGCGCGAGACCTACGCGCATCTGGATTTCGGCGACGTGCCGTTCCACCACATGCCGATCAGCAAGGACACCAAGCTGGAGCAGGAAGGCCAGATCTGGGATCTGCTGAAAACCACCCGCACGGAACTGGCGGTGCTCGCCCGCTACATGCAGGTGCTCTCGGACGGGCTGGTGGCGAAGCTTTCCGGCCGGTGCATCAACATCCACCATTCCTTCCTGCCCGGGTTCAAAGGGGCAAAACCCTACCATCAGGCGCACGCGCGCGGCGTGAAGCTGATCGGCGCCACGGCGCACTACGTCACCTCCGACCTCGACGAAGGCCCGATCATCGAGCAGGACGTGGAGCGCATCAGCCACCGCGACAGCCCGGACGATCTGGTGCGCAAGGGCCGCGACATCGAGCGCCGGGTGCTGGCGCGCGCGGTGCGCATGCATCTGGAAGACCGGGTGATCCTGTCCGGCAACCGTACCGTGGTGTTCACCGACTGACGGCGACGGCGCCTTACGCCAGCGCCAGCCGCCGGCTCCCGGCCCGCACCAGCAGCAGGGTCGCGATCGCGGCATTCAGCACGTTCCAGCCGATGCCATTCAGGAACGCCGCCTGATACGAGCCGGTGATGTCGTAGATCGCCCCGCTCATCCAGCCGCCCAGCGCCATGCCCGCCATGGTCGCGGTGATGACGAGGCCGATCCGTGCGCCGGCCTCGCGCGCCGGGAAAAACTCCCGCACGATCAGGGCGTAGCTGGGCACGATGCCGCCCTGGAACAGCCCGAACAGGGCCGAAACCACATACAGCGAAAACAGCCCATCGAAGCCGAGATACAGCACCAGGGCCACGCCCTGCGCCAGCGAGCCCACGATCAGCGTGCGCAGGCCGCCGATCCGGTCGGACACGAAGCCGGAGCCGACGCGGCTGACGATGCCGAACACCAGCATGACGGACAGCATCTCCGCCCCACGTGCCGGCCCGTACCCCAGATCGGCGCAATAAGCGACCAGATGCACCTGCGGCATCGCCATGGCGACACAGCAGGATACGCCAGCCACGCACAGCAGCGCCGTCAGCATGCCGGGCGAGATGCCAGGCATCCCGCGCCCGCCGCCCTTCGCCGCACTTGCCTGCGCGGTCGCCGCCGTCATCACCGGGGAGTGGCGGAGGAACCAGGACAGCGGCAGGATGGTGGCAAGGCAGAACACGCCGAGCCCGGCATGGGTCTGCCGCCAGCCGTATTCGGCAATGAAATGCTGCACCACCGGCGGCCAGATCGTGCCCGACAGATACGACCCGGCGGCGCAGATGCTCACCGCGAGCCCGCGCCGCCGCACGAACCACAGCGAGACATCCGCCATCAGCGGCCCGAAGGTGACGGAACTGCCCAGCAGCGCCATCAGAAGTCCCTGCGCCAGCGCGAACTCCGTCAGATTCTGTGCGAAACTCGCCGCCAGGTAGCCCACGCACAGCATCACAGCGGCCATGCGCAGCGGCACGACGATGCCGAAACGGTCCACCATGCGCCCGATGATGATGTTGCCGACGGCGGTTCCCACCATGGTCAGCGTGTAGGGCAGGGAGGCAGCCCCCCGCGCCACGCCGAACTCCGTTTGCACCGAGGGCAGCGCCACCACGACGGACCACATGGCCACGCCGCCGATGGTGCACAGCAGCACCGAGACCGCGAGGCGGAACCAAGCGTACGGGCTGTCCACCTCGCCGGTCGGCAGGGCCTTGGTAATCGTCACGTCGCGCTTCCTCGGTGCGGGCCGAGGTCGCTTATATCGGCAACGCCATGCCAGACACGCGCCCGGCCGCGCGGGACGCCCATGCGCCCGGCGCGACCCAGGGCGGGCGGGCGCGAGCGGTCGTGCCACACATTGCCGTTGGCGGCGTTGATTCCGGTCAAAGGCGTTCCGCCATGCGGCACTATGGTCGGCCGATTGCAGCATCTCCGGAGACATGCCGATGAAAGCCGCCGCGCCCCGACACCCCCACGCCCTGGCGCATCTCGGCGTGCCGTTCTTCTGGCCGATGACCGCCGCCACCGTGATGGCCGAGGAAGGGCTGGAGCTGTACGCGCGGAACCTCGACCTGCTGGCCGAGGAGCGCAAGCTTGCGACGATCCATCCGCCGAAGCTCGCGACCGCCGATCGCGTCCTGCGCGACCTGCGGACCATGCGGTTCCGCGACTATTCGCCGCCGGACGCGGCGGGCGTGCCGACCATCGTCGATGCGCCCTATGCCGGGCATTCCGCCGCGATCGCCGACTACCATCGGGGCCAAAGCCTGATGCAGACCTTGCGGGAGAACGGCGTGACCCGCCTGTTTCTCACGGACTGGAAGTCAGCGACGCCGGACATGAAGGATCTGGAGATCGACCAGTACCTGGCCGAGATCGCCGTCTGCGTCGAAGACTTGGGCGGGCGGGTCAATCTGGTCGGGCTCTGCCAGGGTGGCTGGATGGCCGCGATGTTCGCCGCGCGCTTTCCGCGCAAGGTGGCCAGTCTGGTGCTGGCCGGCTCCCCCATCGACACCCATGCGGGGGACGGCCCGGTGAAACGGATGGCGCAGGCCTATCCGCTGTCATTCTACCAGGATCTGGTTTCCGCGGGCGACGGCTTGATGCGCGGCGCCACGATGCTGCGCGGCTGGAAAGGTATGCACCCGATCGAAAACTACATCGAGCAGCATATCGAGATCGCCGAGCACATCGAGGACCCTGCCTACCTGCGCAAGAAGGAAACCTTCGAAAGCTGGTACGAGAACCCGATCGACCTGCCGGGGCGGTGGTATCTCCAGGCGATTGAGCAGTTGTTCAAGCAGAACCGGCTCGCGAACGGACATTTCGTCGCGCTCGGCCAGCGCTTGAACCTGCGGGACGTGACGTGCCCTGCCTATCTGCTCGCGGGGGCGGACGACGACATCACCACACACGAACAGGTTTTCGCCGCCGAGCGGCTGCTGGGCACGGCCGCGGGGCAGGTGGTCAAGCAACTCGTGCCCGGCGGCCATATCGGCCTGTTCATGGGCAGCCGGACGCTGCGCGATGCGTGGCCGGGCATCGCGCGCTGGATCGCCGCCCAGCGGTAGCGACACCCTCCGCCCACGGGGCGGAGGGTGCGGTCCTTAACGCGCGGCGTCCAGCGCCTGTGCGAGGTCGGCCAGGATGTCGTCGATGTGCTCGATGCCGATCGACAGCCGCACATAGCCGGGCGAGACGCCGGTCTGGATCTGCTCGTCCGGGCTGAGCTGGGAATGCGTCGTGCTTGCCGGATGGATCGCGAGGCTGCGGGCGTCGCCGATATTGGCGACGTGGTAGAACAGCTTCAGCGCATCGATGAAGCGCCGCCCGGCCTCGGCCCCGCCGGCCAGTTCGAAGCCGACCAGCCCGCCCTTGCCGCGCGGCAGGTACTTCGCGGCCCATTCGGCGGCTTGGCCGGTCAGCGTGGAGGGGTGGATCACCTTGGTGACTTCCTCGCGCTCGCCCAGGAAGCCCACCACCGCCTGCGCATTCTCGCAATGCCGCGCCATGCGCAGCGCCACCGTCTCGACACCCTGGATGAACTGGAAGGCGTTGAACGGGCTGAGCGCCGCGCCGAGGTCGCGCAGCAGCACGACGCGGGCGCGGATGATGTAGGCGATCGGGCCGAGCGGCTTGACCGCCTGGGTCCAGACCGCGCCGTGATAGCTCGGGTCCGGGGTGTTCAGCAGCGGCTGGCGCGCCGGATGTGCCTCCCAGTCGAAATTGCCGCCATCGACGATCATGCCGCCGATGCTGGTGCCGTGGCCGCCGAGGTATTTGGTCAGCGAGTAGACCACCACCGCGGCACCGTGCTCGAACGGCTTGACCAGCGTCGGCGCGGCCGTGTTGTCCACGATCAGCGGGATGCCGACCTTCCGGCCAATCTCAGCGACTTCCGCGATCGGGAAGGGGCGTAGCTTGGGGTTCGGCAGCGTCTCCGCGTAGTAGGCGCGGGTGCGGTCGTCCGTCGCGCGGGCGAACGCCTGCGGGTCCGCCGGATCGACGAAGCGGACCTCGATGCCCTGGTCCTTCAACGTGTTGGCGAACAGGTTCCACGTGCCGCCGTACAGGTCGGTCGAGGCCACCACGTTGTCGCCCGCGCGCGCGAGGTTCTGGATCGCGTAGGCGCTCGCCGTCTGGCCGGACGCCACCGCCAGCGCCGCGACCCCGCCCTCAAGTGCCGCGATGCGCTGTTCCAGCACGTCTGTGGTGGGGTTCATGATGCGCGTGTAGATGTTCCCCAACTCCTTGAGCGCGAACAGATTTGCCGCGTTCTCGGTGTTGTCGAACTGGAAGCTGGTGGTCTGGTAGATCGGCACCGCGACCGAGTGCGTCGCCGAATCGCGGCGCCAGCCGGCATGCAGGGCGAGGGTTTCCGGGTGCTTGCTTGTCATGATCGGAGTCTCCGCTGGCGTTTCCGGCCCGGTTGAACCCCGATTCACGTCACGGCGCAAGAGATAGGAATAAATTAACGAATATTCGACGTGAATTGGGCCGCTGGCGCGGTCAGGCCGGCCGCCGCGCCACGATGTAGGTCACGCCGAAGGTCATCGCCACGCGCCCGTCCTCGGCATGCGCCGTGCCCTCGATGCGTGCGATACCCTGCGCGGGCTTGCTGGCCGAGGGGCGTGCCTCGGTCCAGCGCGCGGTGACGCGGTGGCGTGTATCGGGCCGGACGGGGACGAAAAACCGCGCCTCGTGCAGCGAGCCGCCGAACATCACCGCGACATCGGCGATCCGCCGCACCATCAGCCCGAGTGCTGCGGCCTGGGTGTGCACGCCGGAGGCGACCAGCGTGCCGAAGGCGCTCGCGGCCGCCAGCGTATCGTCCAGGTGCCAGGGCTGCGGGTCGTATTGCGCCGCAAAAGCAACTATCTCGGCGCGCGAGAGGGCGAAGCCGCCGCAGTCGAGATCCTCGCCGAGCGGCAGGTCTTCCAGATACAGGCGGGGGGTGGGGCGCATGGCTGCGCCTGTGCCATGTTCGCGGCGCCAACGGAAGCCGGGCGCGGCATCAGGCTGGCCAGAGCCCCCCGCATTCCACCGTTGCCTCCCGGCACGCCGCGCGCAGCAGGTCGGCGACACGGGCGTCGTCCTCGCGCGGGAAGGCCGTGGTTGCGATCGCGGTCGCGACCAGCGAGGCCCGGCCCTGCAAGTCGAAGATCGGCACCGCGATGGCGCGCAGCCCAGCGAACAGCGTCTCATCGCTCTCGGCTTGCATATTCGCGCGCACCGAGCGGCGGATGGCATCGAGATCGGGAAGCGCGGTCGTGGTGGCCTGCGCCTCCGCCAGCGGGGTCGCAAGTTCGTTGGCCGAGAGGAAGCCGAGGAACACCCGCCCGGTGGCGCTGTGCAGCAGCGGCATCACGGAGCCAACACCGAGATTGGCCACCACCGTCGGCCGCCCGGGGAACCAGCGCACGCACACCGCCCCGGCCTCGCCCCAGACGGACAGCAGGCCGGTGCGCCCGGTTTGCTCGACAAACCGCCGCATCGCGGCTTCCGCGCCGGAGAAGGTGTTCAGCCGGGCAAGTGCCGCAATGCCGATGCGGATCACCCCTGGCCCGAGGTCGTAGCGCGAACTGGCGTCCTGTACGGCCATGCCGGAGACGACCAGGCTTTGCAGGTAGCGATGGGTCTGGCTCGGCGACAGACGGGAGCGCTGGCCGAGCGTGGTCAGGGGGGTCGGGCCGCCAGCCGTCGCCAGGGCTGTCAGCACGCGCAACCCGGTCTCGACCGACTGGATGCCGCGGCGGGCCGTGGTGCGCGGTGTGAGTTCGCGTTTGCTCATGGTCACTCACTATCGCGTGAGTTGCCATCGGTTATCAAGTGTTGTGCCGTGACGTCCGCCGGGGTTCCGCCCGGCCTACGCGGAGCCGGCCGGGGGCGGTCGCTTGCCGCCGGGGGCAAGGTATTTGGCGGCGAGTTCCTCGCGCAGCCGGTCCAGTTCCTGCTGGCGCTTCTCGGCCTCCTCGCGCTCCATCTGCCGGCGCGGGCCGCGCTCGCGGAACCAGCGCCGAATGTCGTGGCGCAGATAGAACAGCCACGCGCTCACCATGAGCAGGACGAAGATAACAGCGGAGGCGTATCCGATGGGCGACATGGCCAGCCGATCTCCGTTGCGACGTCACCGGCGCGCGCCCGATTTACCGGGCGCGCGCCTGGCGCGTCAAAGCGCCCCGGCGGCCTTCGCCTCGCGCCGGCGGGCGTGCAGGATGAACTCGGTGTAGCCGTTCGGCTGCGCGGCGCCCTTGAACACCAGATCGCACGCGGCCGCGAACGCCACGCCGTCGAATTTCGGCGCCATCGGCCTGTAGGCAGCGTCCCCGGCGTTCTGGCGGTCCACCACGGCCGCCATGCGCTTCATCGTCGCCATCACCTGCGCCTCGGACACGATGCCGTGGCGCAGCCAGTTGGCGATGTGTTGCGACGAAATGCGCAGGGTCGCCCGGTCCTCCATCAGCCCGACATCGTGGATGTCCGGCACCTTCGAGCAGCCGACGCCCTGGTCGATCCAGCGCACCACGTAGCCGAGGATGCCTTGCGCGTTGTTGTCCAGTTCCTGCTGCACCTCCTCCTCCGACCAGTTCGGCCGGTCGGCGAGGGGGATGGTGAGGATCTTCTCCCGCGCCGCCGGGGCACGGCCGGCGAGTTCCGTCTGCCGGGCGGCGACATCGACCTGATGGTAGTGCAGCGCGTGCAGCGTGGCGGCGGTGGGGGAGGGAACCCAGGCGGTGTTGGCGCCGGCGCGCGGGTGGCCGATCTTGGCCGCCATCATCTCCGCCATCCGGTCGGGCGCCGCCCACATGCCCTTGCCGATCTGCGCATGCCCGCGCAGGCCGCAGGCAAGGCCCACATCCACGTTGTTGTCCTCGTAGGCCGGAATCCACACCGAGGTTTTCATGTCGTTCTTGCGGATCATCGGCCCGGCGGCCATCGAGGTGTGGATCTCGTCGCCGGTGCGGTCGAGGAAGCCGGTGTTGATGAACACCACCCGGTCGCGGGCGGCGCGGATGCAGGCGGCGAGGTTGACGGTGGTGCGTCGTTCCTCGTCCATGATGCCCATCTTCATCGTGTTGCGCGGCAGGCGCAGCAGATCCTCGACGGCGGCGAACAGGTCCGAGGCGAAGGCCACCTCGTCCGGCCCGTGCATCTTCGGCTTGACGATGTAGATGCTGCCGGCGCGGCTGTTGCGGATCGGGCCGCCCGACTTCAGATCGTGCATGGCGATCAACGCGGTGCAGGCGGCGTCCAGGATCGTCTCCGGGATCTCGTGGCCACCCGCGTCGCGAACGATGTCGGTGTACATGTGGTGGCCGACATTGCGCACCAGCATCAGGCTGCGGCCATGCAGCGTCAGCGTGCCGCCGCCCGGCGCGGTGTAGATCCGGTCGGCGTGCATCGTACGCTGCATCGTGCCGCCGCCCTTCTCGAACGTGGCCGACAGCGTGCCGTTCATCAGGCCGAGCCAGTTGCGATAGACCAGCACCTTGTCGTCGGCATCGACGACGGCGACGCTGTCCTCCAGGTCCATGATGGTCGAGATGGCGCTCTCGATCACCACGTCCGACATCCCGGCCGGGTCGGTGCGGCCGATCATGTGGGCGCGGTCGAAATGCAGTTCGATGTGCAAGCCGTTATGCCGCAGCAGCACGACGGACGGGCTGCCCGCTTCGCCCTGATAGCCCGCGAACCGCGTGGCATCGGCAAGCCCGACCGGGCCGCGCGCCGTGGTGGCCACCAGCGCGCCACCGGCGACGGCATAGCCGGTCGCGTCGGCGTGGCTGCCGCCGGCCAGCGGCGCGGCCTGATCGAGGAACTCGCGGGCGCGCTTGACCACCAGCGCACCGCGCGCGGGGTTGTAGCCGCGCCCGCGCGCCGCTTCGCCCTCGTCGGCGATGGCATCGGTGCCGTACAGCGCGTCGTACAGGCTGCCCCAGCGGGCATTGGCGGCGTTCAGCGCGTAGCGGGCATTGCTGACCGGCACGACAAGCTGCGGCCCCGCGATGCTGGCGATCTCCGGGTCCACCGCGCCGGTGCCGACGGAGAATTTTTCCGGCAGCGGCAGCAGATAGCCGATCCCGGTCAGGAACTGGCGATACGCCTCGGCGTCGAACGCCTTGCCGCGATTCGCCTCGTGCCAGCTATCGATCTGTTGTTGCAGGGCGTCGCGCTTGTCCAGCAGCGCGCGGTTGCGCGGCGCGAAGGTGGCGACGATGCGGGCCAGCCCGTCCCAGAACTGGGCTTCGCTTACGCCGGTGCCAGGCAGCGCCTCGCGCGCGATGAAGTCTTTCAGTTGCGGTGCGATCGTCAGTCCGCCGGCCATGTGCTCGCCCATATCCGCCACTCCGTTCTGCGCTGCGCGTCTTCTTCGTGATGAAAGCCCCGTTGTCGAGGGCCTGCTTGGTCGGTTCAGCCTTGCGCGACCTTCCAGGCCTCGTAGGCGGCGCGGGTTTCGGCGTTTGGCGGGTAGGTGCCGGGCAGCCGCGCGCCGTCCTGGATGCGGCCCAGAACCCAGGCTTCCAGCTTTTCCTGCTCGTCGGCGTCGATCGCCACCTGCTCGGCCAGATGCGCAGGCACCACCACGACGCCGTCCGCGTCGCCCACGATCAGGTCGCCCGGATACACCGCGACGCCGCCGCAGCCGATCGGCACCTGCAACTCGGTCGCGTGATGCGCGACGAGGTTGAGCGGCGCGGCGGGCCCGGCGCAGAACACCGGCATGGGCAGCTTGGCGATCGGCGCGCTGTCGCGGATGCCGCCGTCGCTGACGAGGCCCGCGACGCCGCGCTTGAGCAGCCGCGTGGTCAGGATTTCCCCACCCGAGGCGGCGCCGGTTTCGCCCCGGCAATCCACCACCAGAACGTGACCGGGCGGCACTGTCTCGATGGCCTTGCGCTGCGGGTGTTCGGGGTTGGCAAAACCTTCCACGACATCAAGGTCTTCGCGGGCAGGGATGTTGCGTAGCGTGAAGGCGGGGCCGACGAGGTTGCCCTCATATGTGCCGAGCGGCCGGACGCCGCGCATGAACACGTTGCGCAGCCCGCGCTTGAACAACTGCGTCGTCAGCGTCGCGGTGGAGACGCGGCGCATCCGCGCCAGACAATCCTCGCTGAAGCCGCTCATGGAACCCCTCCGTTCCGGCCAATCGTGATGTGTGTGGCGCCGGTGCCGCGCCTGCGGTAGAGCACGCGCCATGTGTTGACAAGAACGGCGGCCACGGGTGGCAGCCGGCGAAGGCGGGAGGCACGCATGAACGCTGTTCATCGCCCGATGATTCTGGCCGCGCTGGCGGTGTTCGCCTGGGCGACCCCGTCGCGGGCGGAGGGGCTCGCGGTCAAGACCGGCTTGTGGGAAACGTCGTCGAGCGGTGCCGGTCTGCCGCAGGGAATGATGCCGCAGATCCCGGCCGATCAGCTTGCCAGGCTGACACCGCAGCAGCAGGCGATGGTGCAGCAGGGCCTCGCGGCGGCTTCAGGATCGAAGAGCATCACGCGGAAGATGTGTGTGACCCAGGCGATGCTGGACAAGGGCTTTTCCGGCCCGGACACCAACCAGAACTGCAAGCGCACGCTGGTGAGCAGCAGCGCCTCGGCGATGGAGGTGCGGATGGTCTGCACCGGCGACCATCCGGGCACCGGCACGCTTCACCTCGATGCGGTGGACGCCAAGACGGTCAACGGCACGCTCGACATGGAAGTGATGATGCGCGGCATGTCGGTGCCGATGCATCGCACGATCCAGGGCCGTTGGCTCTCGGCCGATTGCGGCACCGTCAAGCCGGCGAACTGATCGCGC
>JAKBCB010000050.1 GCA_021808185.1 Pseudomonadota bacterium | reverse complement strand
CACGGAGGGGATGCTGCTGCTCGATGTCGAGCGCGAACGGCTGGTCCTGCGGCGGCACGACGGCGGCGGTGACAGCCTGGCCATCGCGGCCGGGGACGGCGCGCCGGACGGGGTGGCGCCGGTGCATCGGTTCGTCGATCTGTGCCTCGGCCGGCTGACGCCCGCCGATGTCCGGCCATGGGGTGCTGTGACGGACGTGGAAATCCTGGACGCGAGGTATCGCGCGATGGCGAGCGGCAAGACGGAGAGCGTGTGATGCGGCTTGGTCTGACCTCCTGGTCGCTGCGGGCATGTTCGACCGGCGAGGCCGTGGCGATTGCGCGCGCGCTCGGCTTCGCCGGCCTCGATCTCGGCTATTTCTACGGCCCGGCCCTGTCCAAGGCGGCGATCCTGGCCGATCCGGAGGCGGTGGCGCGCGAGGTGCGGTCGCTCGGCATCGCGGTGCCGAATTTCTATCATTTGTTCGGCGACACGCTGGCCGGGCGCAATCTGGCCGACCCGACAAGCCTGGACCGCAACGCGGAGGACTTTGCAAAAGTCGCGCGGTTCTGCGAGGTGGCGGGGATCGCCTCGGTGTTCGTGCTGCCGGGCGTGTGCAACCCTGGCCAAAGCCGCGCGCAGGCGCTGGATGTCTCGGCCGCGTCGCTTGCGACGTTGCTGCCGATGGCACGGCGCGCCGGTGTGACGCTGACCATCGAGCCGCATGTGCATTCGTATCTGGAAAGCCCCGATCTGGTGCTGGACCTGATCGGCCGCGTGCCGGGGCTGAAGCTGACGCTGGACTACGCGCATTTCACCTGCCTCGGTCACACCCAGGACAGGATCGACGCGCTGGCGCCGCACGCGGCGCATGTGCATGTGCGTCAGGCGCGTCCTGGCGCGCTGCAAACCAAGCTGGCACAGGGCACCATCAACATGCCGGCGATGCTCGGCACGTTGCGCGACGCGGGCTACGATGGGTGGCTCGCCGTGGAATGGGTGCATCAGGACTACATGGACACGCTGCACGACGACGTGCTGACCGAGACCATCGCCTGCCGCGACCTGCTGCGCGGCTGGCTCGGATGACCGGGCTGGCCGGCAAGACGGCCCTCGTCACCGGGGCCGGGCGCGGCATCGGCGCGGCGACGGCGGCGGCGCTGTCCCGGCTCGGCGCCAATCTGGTGCTGGCGGCGCGCGGCGCCGAGGCCATCGCGCGCGTCGCGGCCGGCCTGCCGAACGCCATCGCGGTGGCGACAGACATCGCCGATGCCGACGCGGTGGACCGACTGTTCGCCGCCGCGCGCGCCCGCTTCGGCCGCGTCGATGTGCTGGTCAACAACGCCGCCACCGTCGAGCCCATCGGCCGCATCGGGGATGTCGATCCGCGCGCCTGGGCGGCCAGCCTGCAAGCCAATATCGCCGGCCAGTTCTTCTGCGCGCGCGCGGCGCTCGCGGACCTTCCCGACGTGATCATTGTCAATATCAGCTCCGGCGCGGCCCACCGGCCGCAGGAGGGCTGGAGCGCCTATTGCGCCGGCAAGGCGGGGCTCGCGATGCTGACACGCAGCCTGCACCTGGAATACGCGGCCCACGGGTTGCGCGCGGTCGGCTTTCGGCCGGGCGTGGTCGATACCGAGATGCAGGGGCTGATCCGCGCCTCCGGCATCAATCCGGTCAGCCGCATGCCGCGCACGGCGTTGCAACCGGCGGCCCTGCCCGCACAGGCGATCGCGTGGCTTTGCGGCGCGGAGGCCGCTGATCTGGCCGGACAGGAGGCCGACATTCGCGACCCCGCGTTCCGCGCCCGCGCGGGGCTGCCGCCGCTGTAGGCGTTGCGCCGCGCGCCCGCCTGCGGCACGGTCCGCCCGCGACTGTGACAGGGGGCGGACGATGGCACGCAAGGTGATCCTGGATGTCGATACCGGCACCGACGACGCGGTGGCGGTGATGCTCGCGGCCCTACACCCGGCCATTGATCTGGTCGGCTGCACCACCGTCAACGGCAACATCCCGGTGCAATACTGCACCGACAACACGCTGCGCGTGCTCGACCATATCGGGCGCGGCGACATCCCGGTGTACGAAGGTCTGAGCCGCCCGCTCGCGCGGCTGGATTTCCCGGTGCCGCGCCGCGAGCGCGACTCGTCGGGGAAATACCACCCGGACGCGCTGCCGGTGCCCGCCGCGGTCAGCAGCAAGCAGGGTGTCGGCGCGGTGGAATTCCTGATCGAGACATTCCGCGCGGCGACCGAGGAAATCGTCCTCGTGCCGGTCGGGCCACTGACCAACATCGCCGCCGCCCTGGCGCTGGACCCGGGCTTTGCCAAACGCGTGCCGGAGATCGTGGTCATGGGCGGCGCGCACGCGCTCGGCAACGTCACCCCATCGGCCGAGTTCAACATCTGGGCCGACCCGGAAGCGGCGGCGATGGTGTTCGCCGCCGGATTCGAGAAGCTGACGCTGGTGCCGCTGGACGCCACGCATCGCGCGCTGGTCACCAAGACGCAATGCGAGGAGCTGGAGGCGCTCGGCACCCCGGCCGGTCAGGCGGCAGCGGCGTTCATCGGCCATCGCATCGTCGTGCACGACACGCACCAGCGCCAGGACGTGCCGCACTCCACGCCGGTGCACGACGCGCTCGCGGTGGGTTCGGTGATCGACCCGTCGCTGATCGGCACGCGCCGGCTGCATGTGGCGGTGGAGACGCAAGGGGCGCTGACGGTGGGCCGCACCGTGATCGACACGCATTTCCGTGGCGGACAGGCGCCGAACGCGGACGTGGCGTTTGACGCCGACGCGGCGCGGTTCTTCGAACTGTTGCTGCGCACGTTCGCGGGCAAGGCGTAGCAGGCTGCTGACACAGCAAAGCGAGGGCTCCGCCCCGGACCCGCCGATCTCTTGAATAAGGTCCAGGGGCTTGGCCCCTGGTGGGGCGCGGGGCGAAGCCCCGACCTCGCTTGTGGCTTTCTTCAAGCTAGCCCAAGCCCAACTGCCCACCCGCCCGCGCGATTTCCTGGCGCAATTTCTGCCGCATCGCCTCGGCGAACCCGTCATAGTCCTGGCATTGCAGCGCGAACGCGCCTTCGCCGCCGATCACCTCGCGCGTGTAGGTCGCGACTAGGTCCGGCTCCTCGTGCAGCACGCACAAGCCGTTGATGGTCACGCCCGCCTCCGCCAGCCGGTCGCGTATCGGGCCGGGCGCGGGGCCGGCATTGGCGCCACCATCGCCCGCCACGTCGATCACTTTTCGCGGCGCTGGCCCCGGCAGGCGCGCGAGCATCTCCTCGCACACCAGCAGCGCCGAACCGATGGCGGTGGTGTCGCCCAGGCCAAAGCGAGGGGTGCCCTCGACATCGGACGCGAACTGCTCGGCGAAGCCGGGGCCGGCGAGGCGCGTCCAATCGACCGAGATCGCATGCTCGCCCGGGCCGGACCACAGCAGCAGCGCCGCATACGCCGCCCCGGTGGGGCCGCCGAGCAGGCCCTGCACCACCTCCGGGTCGCGCAAGGCGGCGCCGCAGCCATTGGCGATCAGGTTGAATTCCTCGAACGTGACACTCGCCGAGCAGTCGAGCGCGATGATGAGGGCGAGATCGGCTGGGTCCATGGGGCCTCGGCGGGGTTGAGCGGACGCGGTACGAAGCCGATGATACCCCGGACGCAAGGAGAACCGGGATGCCGGAGACGTTGCCGCTCGCGCGCCTGACCGTGCTGGACCTGACGCTCGCGCGGGCGGGGCCGACCTGTGTGCGGCATCTGGCCGATTGGGGGGCGAATGTCATCCGCATCGAGCCGCCCTCGACCGGCGGGGAGGACATCGGCGGGCCGCGCGACGGGCCGGATTTCCAGAACCTGCATCGCAACAAGCGGGCGATCCGCCTGGATCTGAAGGCGCCGGAGGGGCGCGAGGCGTTCATGCGGCTGGCCGAGCGCGCGGACGTCGTCGTCGAGAACATGCGCGCCAACGTGAAGCACCGGCTCGGCATCGCCTACGACGACGTGCGCGCGCGCAACCCGCGCATCGTCTATGGCAGCATCAGCGGCTTCGGACAGGATGGGCCGTACGCGGAGCGCGCGGGCGTGGACCAGATCGCGCAGGGGCTGGGCGGGCTGATGTCCATCACCGGGCTGCCGGGCCAGGGGCCGGTGCGCGTCGGCATCCCGATCGCGGACCTCACCGCCGGCAATCTGCTGGCGCTCGGCATCATGATGGCGCTGTTCGAGCGGCAGGCCACCGGCGTCGGCCGCTGGGTGCAGACGAGCCTGCTGGAAGCGCAGGTGTTCATGCTGGACTTCCAGGCCGCGCGCTGGCTGATGGCGGGCGAAGTGGCCGGGCAGGCCGGCAACGACCACCCGACGGCGATCCCGACCGGCGTGTTCCCGGCCAGCGACGGCCAGATCAACATTGCCGCCAGCTCTGGCCGGCAATGGGAGCGGTTCTGCGACACGGTGGCGCGGCCGGAGTGGAAGGCGCATCCGCGATGGCAGACACAGAAGGGGCGCAGCGACGACCGCGTGGCACTGAACGCCGCCATCGCCGACGTGACCCGCACGCACTCCTCCGCGCATTGGGTGGAGCTGTTCGCCGAGGCCGGCATTCCCTGTGGCCCGGTCAACAGCATCGACAAGGTCTTCGCCGACCCGCAGGTGCGCCATCTCGGCATCGCCCGGCCGGTGACGCATCCGCGCCTGGGGGAACAGCACGTCGTGGCCTCGCCGCTGACCCTGTCCGGCGTGCAAAAGGACATCCGCGCGGCGGCGCCGGACATCGCGGCGGACACCGATGCGGTGCTGGCGGAGGCAGGCTACTCGGCGGCGGAGATCGCCGCGCTGCGCGAGCATGGAGTGATCTGATGCAGTATGCCGACGGCAAAATCCTGGCCGAGATCGAAGGCGGCATCGGCACCATCACCTTCAATAACCCGGACAAGCGCAACGCCATGTCGCTGGAGATGTGGCGCGGACTGGTCGATGCACTGGATCGTTTCCATGAAGACACGACCGTGCGGGCCGTCGTACTGACCGGCGCGGGGACGAAGGCGTTCGTGTCGGGTGCGGACATCAGCCAGTTCGACAGCCAGCGCGCGGACGCCGCCGCCCAGCGCGACTACGATGCGCTGACCAGTGCCGGCCGCGCGCGGCTGGCCGCGTTCCCCCGCCCGGTGATCGCGCGCATCCGGGGCTACTGCCTGGGCGGCGGGCTCGGCATCGCGTTGCAGGCGGATCTGCGCATTGCCGCCGAGGATGCCGAATTCGGCATCCCCGCCGCGCGACTCGGGGTTGCATACGGCGCGGGGATGGTGCGGCAACTGGTGTCGCTCGTCGGCCCCGCACACGCGCGCATGTTGCTTTATTCTGGCGCGCGGATCGACGCCCGGGAGGCCGAACGCATCGGGCTGGTCAATCGCACCGTGCCGCCGGAAGATTTGCGCGCCAGCGTGGACGAGTTGGCCGACACCATCGCGCGCAACGCGCCGCTGTCCGTCCAAGCCGCGAAACTCGCTGTTGCCGCCGCCGACGTTCCGGGCAGCGTGGACGCCCGCGCGCTCGACTCCGCGATCGCCGCGTGCTTCGACAGTGCCGATTATCGCGAAGGCCGCGCCGCGTTCCAGGAGAAACGGCCACCGCGCTTCCAGGGCCGGTAATATTCCGGGTTACGGCGCATCACCCTCGGCGTTGAAGCGTCCGCACGCCCCATGTCCTTGCTTGTCGATTTCAAAGAAACTGGACTGGCGAATTATTCGACTGGGTGCTAGACAAACATACGTTTCACCTGTTCGATGATTCGCGCTGTGTGCCGGCTTCGGCCGACGGGTTGCGCGAAACGCCTTGAAATGGCGTCGTCGCAGCGGGCAGCGGACACACCGACGGCCCGGCCGGCCGTAACCAGCACAGATCAGCGCGAGGCTCATGTCGCCGCCACGCAATACTCCGAATATCGGGCCGAATAACATGGCCAACGAAGAGGCGCGCATGCGCCAGGCCCTCGGCCTGCGCAACGGGCCGTCCGCCGGTGGCCAGGTGCCACAGCGGCGAGAGGCCGAGCAGCGCGGCCGCCGCTTCGTCAAGGACGGGGAGGTTCCCGTCGTCGTCGTCAACTCATCCTCACGCGACGACGCCAGCGGCCCGGTCAACCGCATCGCCGCCGCCGAGCATGCGGCACGCAGCGAGCGGCACGCCCGCGAACAGGCCGAACGGGCGCTGTCCGACGCGCAAAGCACCATCCAGCAGTTGCGCACGCAACTGGCGCACGCCGAAATGGCGCACCGCGAAGCCCTCGCCGCCGAACGCGCGACGCGCGAAGTGGTGGAGCAGGCGCTGCGCGAGGCGAACGAGGCCCGTGCCGCCGCCGAGGCCAGCACGCGGGAAGCCCCGCCCGCAGCGCCGCCGCGCCGCCGCGGCCGCCCGCCGCTGATCCGGGTCTCCACCCGGCCGGCGGAGGAGACCGGGCAGTTGCCGCTCTCCGAACCCGCCGGCCCCGTCCTGCGCCGCCGCAAGGCTGTCGCCGAGGAGACCGAGCAGGAGCAGGAGCCGGTGCAGTGGTGGCTGCCGACCTATCGGGCCTCGACGCGCAAACGCTGAGCGGCCGGCGGTTGGTCGGGCGACCGATCGCGGAACAGAACCAGCATCGGCGAGCCGGGACGCAAGCGGCCCGGCTCGCCGCGCATGCTCTCAGCCGGTGGTCGGCATGACGAACTGGGCACCGGCGCGGATGCCGGTGGGCCAGCGGCTGGTGACGGTCTTCAGCTTGGTATAGAAACGGATACCCTCGCGGCCATAGATGTGGTGGTCGCCAAACAGGCTGCGCTTCCAGCCGCCGAAGCTGTGATACGCCACTGGCACCGGGATCGGCACGTTGATGCCGACCATGCCCACCTGGACGCCATGCATGAACGCCCGCGCGGTGTCGCCATCGCGCGTGAATACGGCGGTGCCGTTGCCGTATTCGTGCTCGTTGATCAGCTTCAGCGCGTCGTCGAACTTGTCCACGCGCACGACCGACAGCACCGGCCCGAAGATTTCTTCCTTGTAGATCTTCATATCCGGCGTCACGTCGTCGAACAGGCAGCCGCCGAGATAAAAGCCGTCCTCGTAGCCTTGCAGCTTGAGGCCGCGGCCATCGACCACCAGCTTGGCGCCCTCGGCGATGCCGGCATCGACGTAGCCGCGCACCTTGTCGAGATGCGTGCGGGTGACAAGCGGCCCCATCTCGGCATCCGGATCGGTGCCCGGCGCCACCTTCAGCCCGCGCACGCGCGGTGCGAGCTTGTCGATCAGCGCATCGCCCACGCCGCCCACCGCGACGGCCACCGAGATCGCCATGCAGCGCTCCCCGGCCGCACCATAGCCGGCGCCCATCAGTGCGTCCGTGACCTGATCGAGGTCGGCGTCCGGCATCACCACCATGTGGTTCTTTGCCCCGCCCAGCGCCTGCACGCGCTTTCCGTGCGCGGTGCCGGTGCGGTAGATGTATTCGGCGATCGGCGTCGAGCCGACGAAGCTGACAGCGGCGATCTCCGGATGCTCCAGGATCGCGTCCACGACTTCCTTGTCGCCTTGCACCACGTTGAACACGCCGTCTGGCAGCCCGGCCTGCTTGAACAGGTCGGCCAGCAGCAGCGAGGCGGACGGATCACGCTCGGATGGCTTCAGAACAAAAGTGTTGCCGCAGGCGATGGCCACGGGCGCCATCCACAGCGGCACCATCAGCGGAAAATTGAACGGCGTGACACCGGCGACCACGCCCAGCGACTGGCGCAGCGAGAAACTGTCCACCCCACGCCCGACCTGATCGGAGAACTCGCCCTTCAGCAGATCGGGAATGCCGCAGGCGAACTCCACGACTTCGAGCCCGCGCGTCACCTCGCCGCCGGCATCCGACAGCACCTTGCCGTGCTCGGCGGTGATGATGGCGGAGAACTGCTGCATGTTCTGTTCGAGCAGATCGCGCAGGCGGAACAGCACGCGCGCACGCGCCAGCGGCGTGGTGGCGGCCCAGGCCGGGAACGCCTTGCTCGCCGCCGCCACCGCGCGGTCCAGATCGGCGCGCGTGCCGAGCACGACCTGGCGCGCGGCCTGCCCGGTCGCCGGGTCGAACACGTCGGCGCGCCGGGTGCCTGTGCCGGCCTCGCGCCGGCCGGCGATGACGTGCTGTACCAGTTGTTCCACAGTCGCTCTCCTTGCAGGCGCTACCAGCCGAGAAATTGGTGGTCGGGCGCCATCGTGAATTTCCAGTCCCGGATGGGACCGGCCATGACATTGAGGTAGTAGAGGTCGAATCCGTGCGGCGCGCCGACCGGATGATAGCCGCGCGGCACCAGCACCACATCGCCGTCGCCCACCGCCATCGTCTCGTCCAGGCTGCCGTCGTCGGTATAGACCCGTTGCAGGGCAAATCCAGCACCGCGCGCGAGCCGGTGGTAGTACGTCTCCTCTAGCAGCGTCTCGCGCGGATAGTCGTTGGTGTCGTGCTTGTGCGGCGGGTAGCTGGACCAGTTGCCGCCGGGCGTGATGACTTCCACCACCAGCAGGCTTTCGGCATCCTTGCCCACCGGCAGGATATTGCGCACGAACCGCGTGTTGGTGCCCTTGCCGCGCGTCTCCTGCCCGACCTCGCTCGGCGGAATGACACGCGCGGGCAGCTTGCCGGTGGCGGGTGCGGAGCACACGGCAAGCTCCACCGGGGTTTCCGCCGTGACCTGCCAGCGCGCGTCCGCGGGCACATAGACCGACCACGGGCTGCCATCGAACGGGGAATTCCGCTCGCCCAGCGTGCCGAAATCCGTTCCCCCGGCTTCCACCCTGCCGCGCCCCGACAGGAACACCAGACACACCTCACGCCCATCGGTGTCGCGCGCGGCCGCCTGACCGGGTGCGAGCGCCAGCACGTCGAAGCCGACATAGGTCCAGTGCGCGGATTGCGGCGTGATGTGGTGCACCACGCCATCGGCCGCGCCGCGTTTCGGCTTGACCAGCAGGCCGCTCATGGCCGCAGGCCCGTCTCACGCAGCACCTTCGTCAGATGCGCGAATCCCATCCGCGCGTATTGTAGCGGGTTGCGCACCGCCGGGTCCTGCTCGGCTTCGATAACGACCCAGCCTGAATAGTTTGGTAATTCGCGAAACACGCTGGCGAAATCGACGCAGCCGTCGCCGGGCACGGTGTAGACGCCGGCAATCACGCTGTCGAGAAAGCTCCAGTCCCCGGCTTCGGCCTGCTTGCGCACATCCGGGCGGACATCCTTGGTATGCACATGGCTGATGCGGTCTCGATATTTTTTCGCGAGTGCCGCCGGATCGCTGCCGCCCCAGGTGGCGTGGCCGGTGTCGAGCAGCAGATGTACCGAAGGTCCGCACGCGGCCATCAGCGCGTCGATCTCCGCCCCGGTCTGCACGATTGTGCCCATGTGGTGGTGATAAACAACGCGCAACCCCTCGGCCAACGTCGCATCGGCGAACTTCGTCAGCCGGCGGCCATACTCCGCCCACTGGTCCGCGCGCATCACCGGGCGCGTGGACAGCGGTGCCGACTTCGTGCCGTGGATGGTGTTCGAGCATTCGGCGACGATGAAGCGGTTGCAGCCCATCGCCTTCAGCAGGTCTATATGCGCGCGCGCGTGTTTCAGTTCCTCGTCCGCGTCGCGGTCGAGCAGAAAGATCGAGTGCCAGCCGCCGACACATGCAAGCCCGAACGGGGCCAGCGCCGCCTTCAGCGCATTCGCCTCGCGGGGGAACTTGTTGCCGAGTTCCATCCCCTCGATGCCAACCGATTTTGCCTCGGCGAGGCATTGCTCCAGCGGCGTGTCGCCGCCGAGTTCCGGCATGTCGTCGTTGGACCAACCGATGGGATTGGCGCCGATGCGAATGGTCATGTGTCTTGTTCCCGTATGACGGTCAACCGGCGGCGTCGCGCGCCGCCGTGGCTTGCAGATAGCGGTCGTGCGCGTCGCGCACCTGCGACCGGGCCGATACTTCCGGCACCGCGACATCCCACCAATGCCCGCCGGCATCGGTAATGGTCATCGGGTCGGTGTCGATCACGATCACATGGCTGCGCTTGCTCTCGCGTGCCCGCGTGAGGGCGGACTCAAGCTCCGTGATACCGGACACTTTCTCCGCGATGGCGCCCAGGCTGCGCGCATGCGCGGCAAAATCGATGTCCGGCAATTCCTCGTGCAGCGTGTCGCGCAACAGGTTGTTGAAGCTTTCCCCGCCGGTCGCGCGCTGCAACCGGTTGATGCAGCCATAGCCGCGATTGTCGAGCACGACCACGGTCAGCTTCTTGCCCAACATCACCGAGGTCGCCAGCTCGGAATTCAGCAGCAGATACGACCCGTCGCCGACGAACACGATCACGTTGCGCTCGGGCAGCGCCATCTTCACGCCCAGACCGCCGGCGATCTCGTAGCCCATGCAGGAGAAGCCGTATTCCATGTGGTAGCCGAGCGGCTCCTCGGTCTGCCAGTGCTTGTGCAACTCGCCAGGCACGCCGCCGGCGGCGTTCAGCACGATGTCCCCGGGGCGGGAGGTACGCTGGACGGCGCCGATCACCTGCGCGTCGGACGGCAATGCCGCGTTCGTCGCCACGGTGTAGCGCGCGGCAACCTCCGCCCAGGCGCGCTTGCCCGCGCGCGCGCTCTCGGTCCAGGCGGTCGGCGCGCGCCAGTCGCCCAGGGCCGCCGTCAACGCCTGCAAGCCCGCGAGCGCGTCCGCCACCAGCGGCACGCCGTTGTGCTTGCCGGCATCGAAGGGCTGGATGTTCAGCGACACGATGCGCCGCCCGGCGGCGGCGAACAGCGAGCGGGAGCCGGTGGTGAAATCCTGCAAGCGCGTGCCGATCGCCAGGATCACGTCCGCCTCGGCCGCGAGATCGTCGGCCGCCTGCGTGCCGGTCACGCCGATGGCGCCCATGTTCAGTGGATGCGAGGCGGGCAGCGAGGATTTCCCCGCCTGCGTCTCGCCGGCCGGAATGCCATGCGCGGTAAGGAACGCCGCCAGCGCGGCCTCGGCCTCGGCATACAGCACGCCGCCGCCGGCCACCACCAGGGGCCGCCTGGCCTCGCGCAGCAGGCGCACGACCTCGGCCAGTTCGGACACATCCGGCGGCGGGCGGCGCGGCTGCCAGACCCGTTCCTCGAACATATGATCCGGGAACTCCGCCGCCTGCGTCTGCACGTCCTGGCAGAAGGCAAGCGTCGCGGGGCCGCAATCGGCCGGGTCTGTCAGCACCTGCATGGCCCGCGCGAAGGCCGGGATCAGTTGCTCCGGCCGCGTGATGCGGTCGAAATAGCGCGATACCGGCTTGAAGCAATCGTTGGCGGAGGCGGTGCCGTCGCCGAAATCCTCGATCTGCTGCAACACCGGATCGGGCCGGCGCGTGGCGAACACGTCCCCCGGCAGCAGCAGCAACGGCAAGCGGTTGACATGCGCCACCGCCGCGGCCGTGACCATGTTGAGCGCGCCAGGGCCAATGGACGATGTGCAGGCCATCATCCTGCGCCGGCGCGATGCCTTCGCGAACGCGGTCGCGGCCAAGGCCATGCCCTGCTCGTTGTGGGCGCGGTAGGTCGGCAACACATCGCGCACGCCGTACAGCGCCTCGCCGAGGCCCGCGACATTGCCATGGCCGAAGATCGCGAACACGCCGCCGAACAGCGGCACGGTGGCATCGCCAATGCGCGCGCGCTGAGCCGACATCGCACGCACGAGCGCCTGGGCGGCGGTCAGCCGGATGGTCTTCATCGTTGTTTCCCCTCGCCCGTTCAGGCCGCCTTGGCCCGTTGCGCCGCCTGCCAGGCCGCGACCAGTTCACCGAACGACGCCGCCATCGCCGCGACGGCCGCCTCGTCATCCATCCGTCCGCCCAGCCACTGCTTCGCGGGTTCGGCGAAGATGGTGCGCCCGACGGCAAATCCCTTCACCACCGGTGCCCCGGCCGCGACACCGAAGGCGCGCGCGAGGTCGGCGGCCGGCGCCTCCAACCCCAGCATCACCACGCCGCGACAAAACGGGTCGTTGCGTGCGATCACCGCACCGATATTGGCCCACGCCGTCGCCGTGTCCTGCGGCTCCAGCTTCCACCAGTCAGGCTTGATCCCGATGTCGTAAAGCCGGGACAGCACGCTCGCCACCGTCTCGTCGTGCAGGCGCCCGTGCTTGCCGGCGATGATCTCCACCAGCAATTCGCGCCCGACCGTGCGGCAGGCGTCCTGCAACCGCAGCAACGCCTTTTCCTGCTGCTGGCGCAGCCCTTCGGCATCTTCCGGATGGTAGAAGCACAGACATTTCACCGTATGCGTCACCGGCCATTCCGCCAGATGCGAGCCGAGGTCGAGAATGCCGTCGAATTCCAGCGGCCGCGAGCCGGGCAGTTCCACCGGCCGCGCGATCCAGAAGCCGTGCGCATCGGCCGCGAACAGCGCCTCGCGCCCCAGGCGGCCGTCGATCAACATGCCGAAGCCCGGCTTGCCGCCGGCCACCCGGGCCGCCGCCTGTACCGCGAGTTCCTTGAACCGGTTGATGCGAGCGGGATCGGCCCCCTCGGTGGCGGCGACGGCTTCGAGTTGCGCGCGATGGTCGATGGCCAGCGCCATGATGCCCGGCGGCTGTGCGCGGCGCGTCGTCGCCCAATGGATGTGGTTGATCGCTTCGTCGTGGCGCAGCGCGCGGTGCTTGCTGCCGTGTTGCAGGAAATACGAAAGCTCGGTCCAGGTCGGGATTTCCGGCGAACAGAGCAGGCGCGAGACCGCGAACGCGCCACAAGCATTGGCGTATTCGCAGCACGTCTCCAGCTTCTCCTCGCGCAGCCAGCCGCGCAGGAAGCCGGACATGAAGGCGTCGCCGGCGCCGAGCACGTTATACACTTCCACCGGAAAGCCAGGGCCGCGAATGCCGTCCTCGATGCTGGCCGGGATGGCGCCGGGGAACACCACGCAGCCCATCGGGCCGCGCTTGCAGACGATGGTCGCGGCGGACTTCGCCCGGATGGCGCGAATGGCCGTAAGCGTATCCTCGCTGCCGCCGGCGATGTGCAGTTCTTCCTCAGTGCCGACAATAAGATCGCAGTCCGGCAGGATCGGTGCCAGATGCGCGGTCACGTCGTCGGAATGGACGTAGCGCGATTCACCGGCACCGTGGCCGGCCAAT
>JAKBCB010000049.1 GCA_021808185.1 Pseudomonadota bacterium | reverse complement strand
GAGCGTGGTCGGCCCCGGCTTCTACGAGCAGGCGGGCTTCGGCGGCGAGAGCCGCGCGATCGCCCTGCTGCGCCGCCTGCTGCCCGGCCCGCTGGGGGAGATCGCCGAACTGGCCTACAATATCTCCGCCTACCGCCGGCTGGCCCGCGCCTGCGACACGCTCCAACCCGATCTGATCTACGAGCGGTACAATCTCTACTATCTCGCCGGCGCATGGCTCGCGCGGCGGCGGAAAATCCCGTTCTTCCTGGAGGTGAACGCCCCGCTCGCGGAAGAGCGCGCGAAGTATGGCGGGCTTGCGCTGCCGCGCATGGCCCGCGCCTGCGAAGCCTGGGTATGGCGCGGCGCCGATCTCGTGCTGGCGGTGACGGAGGTGCTGCGCGCCCGCGTGCTCGCCGCCGGGGCCGACGCGGCACGGGTGCGCGTGGTGCCCAATGGCGTGGTGCTGGACCGCTTCGCCGTGACCCCCGAGGCCGGGCGCGACACCCCGGTGCTGGGCTTCGTCGGCTTCGTGCGGGACTGGCACGGGCTGGACGCCGTCATCCGCGGCATGGCCGACCACCCGGACGCCAAGGTCGCCTTCACCGTGATCGGCGAAGGCCCGGCGCGGGCGGGGCTGGAAGCCCTCGCCGCCACGCTGGGCGTGGCCGGGCGGGTGCGTTTCACCGGGATCGTGCCGCACGACCAGGTGCCGGCCCGCGTCGCCGGCTTCGACATCGCGCTGCAACCGCGCGTGGTGGACTACGCCTCGCCGCTGAAAATCTTCGACTACATGGCCGCCGGCCGCGCCATCGTCGCCCCCGACCAGCCGAACATCCGCGAAATCCTGGCGCACGATCGCACCGCCCTGCTGTTCGACCCGGATCGCCCAGGCGCCATGTGGGACGCCATCGCCCGCCTGCTCGCCGACCCTGCCCTGCGCACCCGCCTCGGCACCGCCGCGCGCGCCGAACTGCAAGCCCGCGACTACACCTGGGCCGGCAATGCGGCGCGGATCGTGGAGTGGGCGCGAGAAGCAAGGCCAGGGCTCCGCCCTGGACCCGCAAAGGGGCAAAAGCCCCTTTGATCCCCATTCGTGGGGGTGCTTTGGCAAGAGGGGGCCAACCGAGTAGGTGGGGCAGCCTGAGCAGGCCCCCTCTTGCCAAAGCACCCTATGGAGCGGGTTCCAAGGGCTCCGCCCTTGGCGGGGTCGAGGGGCGGAGCCCCCGCCTTGCCTTCGGCGCCCATGCCGCGAGCCATGCCAGCATGGGCCGTTCCACGGTCTGGTGCAGTGCGATGCCGGCCGCTGTCGCGGTGGCGGCGACGAGGGTGAGGGCCATGGGGCCGGGCAGGTGGGGCAGGATGTGCGTGGTGGCCAGGACGCGCGCGGTCAGGCCGATGACGATGGTGTGGATCAGGTAGATTGCGTACGAGGCGTTGCCGAGCAGCGCGCCGGCGCGGCCGATCCGCAGCCGGCCTTGCCGCTCGGCGGCGGCGAGACCGAGCACGATGGCGGTGGCGGACAGTCCGAACGCCATCTTGCTGGCGAAGCGCGCGGTTTCGATCAGGCCGGCGTTTTCGACCAGCCCGGTGAGCAGGAAGGCCGTGGCGCCGAGGCCGGCAAGCAGGCGCGGGCGGGCGATGGGGTGGCGCGGCAGCGCGTAGGCGGCGGCGATGCCGAACAGGAATTGCAGGTTGTACGGCCGCGCGAGCAGGCGCGCCGCCGCCGCGTCGAACGGGATGCCGGCGAGCCCCGCGAGCAAGACCGCGCCCCAGGCCAGCGCCACGGCAATGCCGAGCGGGCGCGAGAGAATGGCGAGCGCGAAGGCGAGGTAGAACGCCATTTCCTCGACCAGCGTCCAGGCCACGCCGAGTAGCGGGTCGGCGCGTTGCGGCAGCAGCAACAGCGATTTCAGCAGCGCCCCCGGTGTCAGGATGGCGCCTGCGTCCGGCTTGAGCAGCGCGAGGGCGATGACGCAGAGGCTAACCAGCCAATAGATCGGATAGATGCGCACAAGGCGGCGCCAGACGTAGCGCGGCAGCGCCGCGGGCGTGCCGAGATCGCCGTGATGCACATGGAAGATGACGAAGCCGCTCAGCACGAAAAAGAAGTCGATGCCGGCATGGCCGAAATTGAACACGCCGCCGAGCGGGATGGCGCCGAGATATTGCGCCGGCGCGAGGCCGCGCCCGGCGTGGTACAGCACCACCAGCACGGCGGCGAGGCCGCGCGCGAGCTGGATGCCGAGCAGCCGCCGCGCCGGGTCCGCCATCTGGGTCATGCGGGCGAGCCTATCGGCGGGCGCGCCGGGTTTCTAGCGCAACGCCGATCGGATACGATCGGCGGCATGATCCTTCGTGATTCCCGCCGATGAGCGGCGCCGCCGCGCGCGTCGCGGTGCTGATCCCCTGCCACAACGAGGCCGTGGCGATCCCGAAGGTGGTGGCGGATTTCCGTGCCGCCCTGCCGGGGGCCACGATCCATGTCTATGACAACAACTCCACCGACGGCACCGCCGCCGCCGCGCGCGCGGCCGGCGCCGTGGTGCGGCGCGAAGGCTTGCAGGGCAAGGGCCATGTCGTGCGCCGCATGTTCGCCGACGTGGAGGCGGATATTTATATCCTTGTGGACGGCGACGACACCTATGATGCCGCAGCCGCGCCCGCCATGGTCGCGCGCCTGCTGGCGGACGGGCTCGACATGGTGGTCGGCACGCGCGCAGCCGATATCGCCGCCGCCTACCGGCCCGGCCACCGCCTCGGCAACCGCGTGCTCACCGGCATGGTGGCGGCGATCTTCGGCAACCGGGTGAGCGACATGCTCTCCGGCTACCGCGTGTTCAGCCGGCGGTTCGTGAAATCGTTTCCGGCGCTGGCGACGGGGTTCGAGACGGAAACCGAGTTTACCGTGCACGCGCTGGAATTGCGCATGGCGATCGGCGAGATGCCGACCCGCTATCGCGACCGCCCGGCCGGCAGCGCCTCCAAGCTGCGCACCTTCCGCGACGGGATGCGCATCCTGCGCACCATCGTCGTGCTGGTGAAGGAGGAACGGCCGCTGCAATTCTTCTCGCTCTGCGGCCTGCTGTTGCTGCTGCTGGGCATCGGCTTCGGCATTCCCGTGGTGCTGGAGTTCCTGGCCACCGGGCTGGTGCCGCGCCTGCCGACGGCGGTGCTGGCGACCGGGCTGGTGCTGCTCTCGTTCCTCGGCTTCGCCTCCGGGCTGATCCTCGATTCCGTCACGCGCGCCAGGAAGGAAGTGAAGCGGCTGGCCTATCTGGCGCTGCCGGGGCCGCTTGCCCCCGCCCCTCCCTCGTAAGGACCACGGCATGTGCGGCATCGCCGGCATCTTCCATCCGACGGGGGAAAGCCCCGTCGATGCCGGCTTGCTCGCGCGCATGACCACGGCGCTGGCGCATCGCGGGCCGGACGGCGACGGGTTCCATGTCGAGCCGCATATCGGCCTCGGGCATCGCCGCCTCGCCATCATCGACATCGGCGGCGGGCATCAGCCGATGTTCAACGAGGACCGCTCGGTCGCCATCGTGTTCAACGGCGAGATCTACAATTTCGCGACGTTGCGCCCGAAGCTGGAAGCCCTGGGCCACCGCTTCGCGTCGGATCACTCCGACACGGAAACCATCGTGCACGCCTGGGAAAGCTGGGGGCCGGACTGCCTGGACCACCTGTCCGGCATGTTCGCCTTCGCCATCTGGGACCGCAACCGTGGCTGCCTGTTCCTGGCGCGCGACCGCATGGGCAAGAAGCCGATCTATTACGCGACGGACAGCGCCGGCCGCGTCGTCTTCGCCTCCGAGATGGCCGGGCTGGCGATGGTCCCTACCCTGCCCCGCCGCATCGACCCCGCCGCCGTCGAGGATTTCTTCGCGTTCGGCTACGTGCCTGAACCGGGCTCGATCTTCGCCGGCATCCGGCGGCTGCCGGCGGCGCATTTCCTGCTGCTTGAACGCGGCAAGCCGGCCGCCGAGCCGCGCCGCTATTGGGACGTGCCGACGCGCGCCGTGGCCACCGACGCAACAGCGGCGGCGCAAGACCTGATCGCGCGGCTGACCGCGGCGACGGCAACCCGGATGGTCTCCGACGTGCCGCTCGGCGCGTTCCTCTCGGGTGGTGTGGATTCCTCCGCCGTCGTGGCGCTGGCGGCGCAGGCGCGGCGCGATCCGCTGGACACGTTCACCATCGGCTTCGACGGCGCGGAGGACGAAACCCCGTTCGCCGCCATGGTCGCCCGCCGCTACGGCACGCGCCAGCACACCGAACGCGCCGCCGCCGTCGATGTCATCGAGGCCGCGCGCATGCAGGGCCGTATTTTCGGCGAGCCGTTCGGCGATGCCTCGTCCGTGCCGACCTTCAGCGTCTGCGCGCTGGCGCGCCGCCACGCGACCGTGGCGCTGTCCGGCGATGGTGGGGACGAGGTGTTTGCCGGGTATCGGCGCTATCGCTGGCATACGCTGGTGGAAAGCATCCGCGCCCTGCTGCCCGCCGGCGTGCGGCGCCACGCCATCGGCACACTGGCAAGAATCTACCCGAAGCTGGACCGCGCGCCGCGCTGGCTGCGCGCCCGGCACACGCTGACGGAACTCTCGCTCGACAGCGCGCTCGGCTACGCGCGCACGGTGACGAAGGTGCAGCGGGAGCGCCGCCATCGGCTATTCTCCCCTGCCCTGTCCGCCTCGCTCGATGGCCACGACGCGACCGCGACCATCGTGGCGCTGATGGACGGTTGCCCCAGCGAGGACGCCCTGGCCCAGGCGCAATATGTCGATCTGCACACCTGGCTGCCGGGCGACATCCTGACCAAGGTCGATCGCGCCAGCATGGCCAATTCGCTGGAGGTGCGGGCGCCGTTTCTCGACCACGATGTCGTCGCGTGGGGCTTGTCGCTGCCCGCCGGACTGAAGTTGCGCGGCGGCGAGGGCAAGCGCCTGCTCAAGCGCGCGCTGGAACCGCTGCTGCCGCGCGAGGTGCTGTACCGGCCGAAACAGGGCTTCGCCACCTCGCCTGCCGCGACCTTCCGGCGCGAGGCCGGGCGGCTGCGGGCGCGGCTGCTGGGCGAGACCATGGGGGCGTGCGGCCTGTTCGCCCTGCCCGCCCTGGCCCGCCTGATCGACGAGCACGAAGCAGGCAGCCTCGACCACGCGGCCCCGCTGTGGCTGCTGCTGGTGTTCGAGGGGTTTTTGGCGTCCGAGGCGGCCGGCGCGGGTATGAGCTCATGAGCCCATTTCCTCATGAGACACAGCGGCGGCTGTTGCACGTCTTCCCGACCTTCGCTGTCGGCGGCGCGCAGGTGCGGTTCTGCACCATCGCCGAGCGGCTCGGCCCCGGCTGGCATCACGACATCATCGCCATGGACGGCGTCACCGCCTGCCGCGAGCGGCTTGGCCCAGGGGTTTCCATCGGCTTTCCGGCCGTTGCGGTGCGCAAGGGCGACACGCTCGGCAATGTGTGGCGGTTCTATCGCGCGCTGCGCGTGCTGCGGCCGGACACGCTGGTGACATACAACTGGGGCTCGATCGAATGGGCGCTGGCCAACCTGTTCGCCCGCCGCCGGCATGTGCATATCGAGGACGGGTTCGGCCCGGAGGAACGCAACCGCCAGCTTCCCCGCCGCGTGCTGGCGCGCCGCCTGCTGCTGCGCGGCGCCATCGTCGCCCTGCCCTCGCGCACGCTGTACCGCATCGCCACCACGATCTGGCGGCTGAACCCGGCGCGGGTGCGCCACCTGCCCAATGGCATCGACCTCTCGCGCTTCGCGCCCGGCGGCGCGGGGCCGGACTGGCCGGGCCCCGACTGGCCGGGCGAAGGCCCGGTGGTCGGTACCGTCGCCGCCCTGCGCGCGGAAAAGAACATTTCCCGACTTTTGCGGGCCTTCGCGCTGGCCTGCGAAGCCCGCCCCGCCCGTCTGGTCATCGTCGGCGACGGGCCGGAACGGCCGGCGCTCGAAGCCCTCGCGCAGACGCTCGGAATTGCGGGAATAACCCATTTCGCCGGGCACATGGCGCGGCCGCAACTGGCCTATCGCGGCTTCGCCATTTTCGCCCTGTCGTCGGACACCGAGCAGATGCCGCTCTCGCTGCTGGAGGCGATGGCGGCCGCGCTGCCGGTTGTGGCAACCGATGTGGGCGACGTGGCCGACATGCTGGCCGAACCCAACCGCCCGTTCGTCACCGCGCGCGACGACGCGGCGCTGGCGGCGGCGCTCGGCACCCTGCTGGACCGGCCCGAGCTGCGCCACACCCTCGGTGCCGCCAACCGCGCGCGGGCCGAACGCGACTACGACGAGGCCAGCATGGTGCGCGCCTACGCGGGGCTGTTCGGGGCGTAGATCGGCCAGGGCTTTGCCCCATGGGCGCGAACCCGGGACGATCGGAGCGTGACGCACCGCGCTGGCCTTACTGGCGCTGCAACGCCTCGTACAGCGCCGTCTTGCCCACCCGCACGCGCCCCGCTGCCTCGCGCACCGTCAGCCCCTGCGCCAGCAGCGCGCGGGCGCGGCGCAGTTTGTCGTCGGTGACCACGGGCTTGCGCCCGCCCTTGCGCCCGCGCGCCGCCGCCGCGGCCAGGCCCGCGCGGGTGCGTTCGCGGATCAGGTCGCGCTCGAACTGGCCCAGCGCCCCGAACAGATGGAACACCAGCCGCCCGCCCGGCGTGGTGGTGTTGATCGCCTCGGTTACAGACCGAAAACCCACGCCGCGCGCGGCAAGCGCCGCCACCGTTTCGATCAGATGCGGCAGCGAGCGGCCGAGCCGGTCGAGCTTCCAGACCACCAGCACGTCGCCCTCGCGCAGGAAGGCCAGCGCCTGCGCGAGCCCCGGCCGGTCCGCCCGCGCGCCGGAGGCGCGGTCCTCGAACAGCTTGGTGCAGCCTGCCGCCGCCAGCGCGTCGCGCTGCAACGCCGGGTTCTGGTCGAGCGTGGAGACGCGGGCGTAGCCGACGAGCGCCATGGATGTCCGGATTGCCGTCCGGCTTTCATCATGTCCGCTTTGCCGTGACGTGTCGAGGGTTTCCGGACAACCGGCCGCCGCCCGGCAAGGGATCGTTTGCCGGACAGGTCTCAGCCGCTCATGACCTCATGAGGATATGACCTCAGAACAGGGTGACGACCAGCCAGCCGATGCCGAGCCAGAGCCCGGCGGAGAGCGTGCCGATGGTCAGCATCGCCGCCGGCCAGGCCAGGGGGCTGGTCTCGGCGCCGCGTGGCGGATCGAGCGGCATTGCCGTACCGGAGAGACGAGAACCGGGGACCATCGCGCCACCCTCCTGGCGCGACCCTCGCGGCCGCGCCCCGGTCCTGGCTTAGCGGGGTGGGGCTTAGCGGGCCGTAAACGCCGCTTTTCGCGTTTGCGGTCCGGCAGCACCATGATACCAAAGCAAAATCGTCCGCGCGTGCGGGCAACGCTCCCACCCCGCCGCGTCCGGGATCGGTTGGGCCAGGGCCCCGCCTCGGCGGTGGCTTCAGCAAGCATCGGGTTTTCGCGCATGCGCCCTGTCTCATCGCTGCACGGCCCTGGCGCCGTCATCGAGCGGCTGTTCCTCGGCGACTGGGCCGCGCGGCTCGCCACCCCGCCCGCCCGCGCCGCCGCGCTGCTGGTGGCCGTCGTGCTCGCGGCGTTCCTGGGGTACAAGGCGGTCGGCAACCAGATCACCGAGACCAACCTTCTGCATGAGGACCGCGTCAGCCTCGCGCTGTATCTCGACGGTGCCGCCGCCAAGCCCTTCGCCTATCGCCTGCTGACCCCCGCGCTGGTGCGCGCGGCCGAGGCCCTGGGCGCGCCGGCGCTGCTGCGCGCGCTGCCCGGCCCGCTGGCCGAGCGGCTGCCCGGCTGGTGCGCCGCCGCCACCTCCGTCCCCGCACCCACTTGCGACAACATCGCGGCCTATGTCGCCGTCGCGGGGGGGCAGTTCTTCGTCTTTTTGCTGCTGATGCACGCGATCTGCCTGCGCCTGTTCGGCAATCCGCTGGTGGCGCTGTTCGGCCTTGGCTTCGCGTTCTTCGGCGTCAACGCGGTGCTGCTGCAACGCCTGTCGCATGTGTACGATTTCGGCGCGATGATGATGGTGGCGTTGCTGCTGCTGTGTCTGCAACGGCGCTGGGCGGTGGCCTTCACGCTGCTGCTGCCGCTTGCGTTCCTGACCAAGGAAACGCTGATCCTGTACGCTGGCGGCTTTTTCCTGGTCAATCTCGGCCGCATGGAGATCGGCCGCAACCTAGGGCTGTTCCTGCTGCAACTGGCGTCTTTTGTCGTTATCCATGGCTTGGTGCGGGCGCATTTCGCGGACAATCCGGGCCTCGGCCACGAATACTACCTGCCCTTGCAAATCCACTATTTCACCGAACAGATCACCATCTCCGCGCTGATCCAGATCACGGTGGCCCTGGTGCTGGTGTTCCACAGGTTCGGCGAAAAAGACAAAATGCTGCGCCGGGTCAGCATCGTCATCCTGCCCTGGTTCGTGCTGTTCCTGATCGGCGGCGTGGAGAAGGAATTGCGGGTGGTCTTCGAGGTGCTGCCGATCGTGCTGCTGCTGACGATCGACAGTCTTGTCCGTCTGGTGCCCGGACCGCCTGCCCCGTCCGCGCTCCCGGGATGAGCACGGCGATGGACCTCGCGCCCGACGAATTGGCAAGCGAGCGCCCGCTGGTGGTCGATCTCGACGGCACGCTGATCCGCGGCGATCTGCTGATGGAATCCGGCTTCGCCTTGCTCTCCGAGGCGCCGCTGCGCGTGCCCGCCGTGCTCGCGGCCCTCGCGCGGGGGCGTGCCGCGCTCAAGGCGCGGCTGGCCAGCGAGGTGGCGCTCGATGTCGCGCATCTGCCGTTCAACGAGACATTTCTCGCCTGGCTGCGGGCCGAGCGGTCGCGCGGGCGGCCGCTCTATCTCGCCTCGGCCGCGGATCGGCGGTACGTCGCGGCGGTCGCGGACCGGCTTGGCCTGTTCGACGGCGTGTTCGCCTCCGACGGCGCCACCAACCTCAAGGGCGAGGCCAAGGCCCGCGTGCTGTGCGCGGCGTTCGGCGAAGGCTGTTTCGATTACGCCGGCAACGCCACCGCCGATCTTCCGGTCTGGCGGCAGGCCGGCGCGGTGGTCGCGGTCAACGTGTCGCCGTCGCTGCGGCGCACGGTGCTGCGCCGGTTCCCGGACGCGACTGTCATGGACCCGCGACGATTCGACGCGCTCGACTATCTGCGCGCGATGCGGCCGCATCAGTGGCTGAAAAACCTGCTGCTGCTGGTGCCGGGCTTCGCCGCGCACCGCTTCGACGGCGCGATGGCGCTGGCCTGCGCGCTCGCCTTCGTCAGCTTCAGCCTGTGCGCCTCCAGCGTGTATCTGCTCAACGATCTGCTCGACCTGCGCCACGACCGCCAGCACCGCACCAAGCGGCACCGCCCGTTCGCCGCCGGGCGGATCGACATGCTGCACGGCGTGGCCATGTGCGCCGCCGCGCTGGCCGGCGCGGTGGCGGTCGGGCTGTGGCTGCCGCTGCCGTTCCTGGCCGTGCTCGGGGCCTATACCGCGCTGACGCTGGCGTACTCGATGGCACTCAAGCGGCAGCCGATCCTCGATGTCATCACGCTCGCCGGGCTGTACGGCATGCGCATCGTCGCCGGCGGCGCCGCCGTTGCCGTGTCGCTCTCGCCCTGGCTGCTCGCGTTCTCGATCTTCTTCTTCCTGTGCCTCGCCCTGGTCAAACGTGGCACCGAACTGATCGACCGGCTCGGCCACGGCGGCGCCGATCCGCCAGGGCGCGGCTACCGGCTCGCCGACATCGCCGCGCTGCAAGCCATGGCGACGGCCTCCGGCTACGTCGCGGTGCTGGTGTTCATCCTGTACATCAACAGCCCCGCCGTCGCGGGCCTGTACGGCCATGCCGAACGGCTGTGGGCAATCCCCGGCATCCTGCTGTACTGGATCAGCCGCGTGCTGATCCTGACCCATCGCGGCGAAATGCACGACGACCCCGTGGTGTTCGCCGCCCGCGACCGCCCCAGCCTCATCTGCGCAGGCCTGATCGCGCTGGTGGTGCTCGCGAGCATCTGAGGGAAGGGTTGTTGGCGGATGGGAAAAGAAAGCGTTTTATCCACAGATTACACAGATTACACAGATTAAAGAACGCTAATAGGACCATGATATACATGGCGATAGTTTGGGAAAAATGCACTTTTAATCTGTGTAATCTGTGGATAAAATCTTTCTTATACCTGCTATCCGCGGGTAGCTGTTCCATGGGCCCGGCGGCATGACCAGGCTCGCCGGTTGGGGGCGGTTTCCGCGCCTCGATGTCCGGCACCTCGCCCCGCCCGATCGCGCCGCGGCGCTCGCCGCCGTGGTGACCGAACCCGAGTTGATCGCGCGCGGCAATGGGCGCGCCTATGGCGATGCGGCGCTGAACCCGCGCGCGACGCTGTCGATGCTCGGGTTGCGGGGCGTGCTGGCGTTCGATCCGGATGCCGGGCGGGTGGTGGTCGAGGCCGGGCTGCTGCTCGGCGATCTGATCGCGGAGATCCTGCCGCATGGGTGGTTCCTGCCGGTCACGCCGGGGACCAAGTTCGTCAGCGTCGGCGGCGCGGTGGCGGCCGACGTGCATGGCAAGAACCACCACGGCGCCGGCGGCTTTTCCGCCCATGTGGCGGGGATCGAGCTGGCCTTGGCCGATGGGCGGATCGTCGCCTGCGTGCCCGGCGAGGCGCTGTTCGCGGCCACCTGCGGCGGCATGGGGCTGACCGGCGTCATCCTTGCGGTCACGCTGCGGCTGAAGCGGGTGGAAACGGCGATGATCCGCCAGGAAACCCGGCGCTGCGCCAATCTGGCCGAGGCCATGGCGGCGTTTGAGGCGACGCGCGGCTGGACTTATTCGGTTGCCTGGATCGACTGCCTCGCGCGCGGGGCGGCACTCGGCCGCTGCATCCTGCTGCTCGGCGAGCACGCGCGGCGCGACGAGGTGGCAGCGGGGCAGGGGGGGCTGGCGCCGGTGCGCCGGCGGGGGCTGCGCGTGCCGGTGGAGTTTCCGTCCTGGGCGCTGAACCGCTGGAGTGTGGCGGCCTTCAACGAAATCTACTGGCGCCGGGCGCGGCCGGGCAGCACGCTCGTGGATCACGACACGTATTTCTACCCGCTGGACGCGGTGCTGGAATGGAACCGCATCTATGGCCGGGCCGGGTTCCTGCAATACCAATGCGTGCTGCCGAAAGCCGCCAGCGCCGCCGGGCTTGCCGCCATTCTCACCCGCATTGCGCGGGCCGGCGCGGGTTCGTTCCTGTCGGTGCTGAAGCTGCTCGGCGCGCCGGCGGGGCCGATGGCGTTCGCGATGGAGGGTTTCACGCTCGCGCTGGATTTCCCGGCGACGCCGGGGAATTTCGCGCTGTGCGACGAGCTGGACGCGATCGTGGCCGACCATGGCGGGCGGCTGTATCTGGCCAAGGATGCGCGCATGGGCGGGGATTTCTTCCGCCGCTCCTATCCGCGTCTGGCGGAGTTCCAGGCGCTGCGGGCGGGGCTGGACCCGGGCGGCACCTTCTGGTCGGCGCAGTCGCGCAGGCTGGGGATCTGAGCGTCAGAGGAAGCGGTGCAGCACCGCCCCCGCCAGATGCCGGGCCTCCCGCGCCAATGCGAACAACGTGTCGCGCACATCCGCCGCCGTCGCGCGCACCCGGTGCCAGGTGAGGCCGGCATCGGTGACGGCCTCGCTGCCCGCCGGCACGGTGTTGTTGCTTTCCACCGCGTCCTGGCCGGTCCAGTTGCGCACCAGCGGCGTGGCCGCCGTGCCGGCGTCGCGCAGCGTGTTGCCGCGCACCGCAAGCGCCGTCGCGTCGTCCCCGGTCACCAGCACCACACCCGGCCGGGCCGCGGCACCGGCGGCGAGATCCACCGTCGTGCCCTCCAGCAGCAGCGCGCCGCCGGCGATGCCGACCATGGGGCCGGTCATGTGCCCGCCTTCGTCGCTGAACCGGTCGGCCACCAGCTCCACGCGCGCCTCGTCCACCGAAATATCGAGGCCGCCGCGCGCATGCTCGAACACCGAGTGCTCGATGCGCACGAGATCGAAGCCGCTCGCGCGCACGGCGGCATTGCTGCGCCCGGTCAGACTCTCGCCCACCTCGGTGAACTGGCAGCCGGCCACGTGCAGCGTGCCGCCATGGGGCGAGGCGGCCAGGATGCCCATCTGGGTGTTGACGAAGCGGCTGTCCCGCACTGTCAGGTCGCTGCCTTCGCCACGGATGCCGGCGCCGTTGTCTTCCGGGGCGCGGATGCGGGCGAAGCCGAGGTTGCGCACCGTCACCGCGTTGCCGGGGATGACGAAGGCGGCCTTGCCCTGGCAGACCGCGTCCGTGATGGTCACGCCGTCGCCCCCCGGCTCGCCGACAATGGTGAGGTGGTTGGCGCGCCAGATCGCGCAGTCGAAATACTCGCCCGGCGCGATCGAAACCGTATCGCCGTCCTCGGCCACGGCGGCGGCGGCGCTTGGCCGGTCGTAGTCGCGGCCGGGCCCGACCTCCAGCGTGCGCGCCAGGGCAGCGCCGGGGGGTGCCGCCAGCATCGCGCCCAGCAGCACGCCCAGCGGTCGCCACGCGGTCATTCGACGGTGCCGTCGCCGTGCAGCGCCTTGGCGTTGCCGAGCAGCTTGTTGCCCTTCAGCATCGCCTCGGTCGCGGTCATGTTGTTGACCAGAAAGGAATTGTAATCGCCGTCCACGGTGAAGGTGTTGTTCGCGACGGTGATTTCCCCGGTACGCTGGGTCACGCCCTCCTCGCCGATCTCGATCGCGGCGGTGTGGTTCTCCGCGTTCGGGCCTTTCTCGATCTTGCTGTCGCGCACGATGACGGAGCCACCGTTCGGCACGTCGATCGAGTAGCTGGCGGTGCCCTTCGGCCCGTCGGCGATGTCGCAGCCGATCACCTCGGTGCGGGCGGCGCGGGACTTGATGTGATGGCCCTGCCTGGTCTCGGCGAACGTGCTGCGCTCGACGCGCAGCAGCTTGGCCGGGCCGATATACAGGCCGTGGGCGCAGCCGCCGCCCTCGCAGGTGCCGTTGCGCAGGAACTCGCTGTCGCGGACCAGGATAGTGCTCGTCGGGTTCGCCGCCGAGAGGATGCCGTTCTGGTTGTTGACGAAGCGGACATGTTCGACGGTCAGATCGCCCCCCTCGGCGCGGATGCCGGCCCCGTTGAAGTCCGGCACGCGGGCGCGCGTCAGCGTCAGGTTGCGGATGGTGGTCTTGTCGCCGTCCACCACGAACAGCGCCTTGCCGCCGCAGGTCTTGTCGGTGATCACCGTCTTGTCCGGGCCCGCGCCCTCGATCGTCAGGTTGTTGGCAGAT
>JAKBCB010000048.1 GCA_021808185.1 Pseudomonadota bacterium | reverse complement strand
CTGAGCCAGCTTCGCGACAGTCTGGCCCCAGCCCGGCCGGCGGCACCCGAGGCGGACCCGCAAGCAGCGGCGGCGGCGCGTGTCGCGGCGCGGCTCGCCGAGGTGCAACGGCGGATCACCGATCTGATGGACCGCACGGATATTCAGGACGACGACGCGGTCGAGGAACTGGACGAGGCCGTGGACGAAGCCACGAACACCATCGCCGCCGGCGCCAGCCCGGCGCAGGCCGCCGCCCTGCTCGACACGCTGGAAACCGAGATCAGCCGCACCGAGGCGGCGGAGGCGGACGCAACCGATGCGTTCGCGCGGCGGTGGAAGGCGCTGCTGGACCGGTCGGCCAAATTCGCCGCGCAACCCTTCGTGATGAACACGCCGGCGGCGCAGGATCAGGCGCGGCTGCGGCAAACGATGGCGCGGATGTGGGAGACGCGGGCCACGCTGCCGGCCAACCTGCTGCAAGCCTCGCTCGACCAGATCGAGCAGCGTCTGGACCACGACGAGCAGCGGGTGCGCGCATCCGGCAGCCATGCGGCTGATACCGACTACACCCGCTTCGTGAACTGGGCGATGAACCCCGACCCGATGCTGCGCCCGACGGTGGCCGAGGCAATGCAACACCCGTTCATCGCCGACCGGCTGCTGGACGACGAGAGCGCGCGCAAGGTGCTGGTAGCGATTCTCGGCAAGAAGCAACCCACCGCCCCGGCAAACGCGGCGCCCGAGGACGCGGCGGCGCCCGACGCGCGACCGGATGGCGCCTATGGCGGCGCGGCCGAGGAGGCGCGACCGGACTTCGCCTACGGCGGCAACGCGTAACCCCGGCTTGGGTGCGGGCCGCCAAGCTCACCAGACCATCACCTCGCGCGCCCGCCGCACCGCGGGCGTCGCGGGGATCGCCTCGCGGGACAGTTCGGCGATCATGCTGAGGAAATCGATGCGCGCCATGGCGCGGGCGGCGAAGCGAACCAGGTCGGCGATGTCGGCGGCCGGCATCGCGCGCGGCTCGCGGCCGAGCAGGCAGAACGCGCCCAGCCGGTAGCCGTCGCGGTCGATCAGCGGCGCCGCCGCCAGGAAGCGCACTCCCCTCGCGGCGACAAGCGGATGCCCGGCAAACATCGGGTCGCGCGCCGTGTCCTCGACCACCAGCGGCGCGTCGCGCAGGATGGCGTAAGGGCTGATGGCGAGATCGCGCGGCACGACATGCCTGCTGATGCCGATTTCGGCGACCAGATGCACCTGCTCGCGCCCGACCAGACCGATGCAGGCCACCGGGACGGCGAAGTGGCGCGCCGCCTGCGCCACCAGCACGACCGACTTGGCATCGCCGATGATGTGGCGGGTCAGGCGGTGGTTCATCAGCGCGGCATAGCGCATCTGGTCGTGCAGGCGATGGGACGGGGTTGGCATCGCGGGGGCGGGGCATCCTGTCGGGTCGATGCGACCGTTTCGCATGTGCGGTTTAACATTTTGCCAGCGCCGAAGCCCTCTTGCGCCAAGCAATCATGATAGGCATCATGATTGCTATGAAAGTCGATCGCCCCACCCGCGACGCCCATGGCGCAGCCCTGCTGGCCGCCGCCGGACGGCTGTTCCGCCAGCGCGGGCTCGACGCCGTGCGCATCGCCGATGTCAGCGCCGCCGCCGGCCTCACGCATGGCGCGTTCTACGGCCATTTCCCGAGCAAGGCGGGGCTCGCCGAGGCGGTGTGCCGCGACGGGCTGGCACGCTCGGCCGCGTCCTGGCGCCGCCGCGCCGACCACGCCAGGGCCGAGGGGCGCGACCCGCTCGCGGCCCTGATCGACAATTACCTCACCGAATCGCACCGCGACGCACCGGGCGAAGGCTGCGTGCTCGCCTCGCTCGGCCCCGAGATCGGACGGGCCGACGCGGCCACGCGGGCGGCGCTGGCCGACGGCGCCGCGGGGCTGCTCGGCGTGCTCGAAGAAGAAATCGCTTCCGCCCACGCGGACGCGCCGCCCGCCCGCGTCACTGAGGCCGCGGAGGCGACGCTGGCCGCCATGCTCGGCGGGCTGCTGCTGGCCCGCGCCCATGCCACCGACCCGGCGCGCTCGCGCGCCGCCCTCGCCGCCGCCGCCGCCCTCGCGCGGCGCGCCGCTGTCCCCGTCGCCCGCCCCGGAAAGGACTGACCATGCTCGCAACCCTGCTCGCCCCGGCGCTGGCGCGGCGCAACATCCATTACGGCTGGGCGGTGGTGGCCGCGACCTTCCTGGTGCTGCTGTCCACCGCCGCCGCGATGGGGATGCCGGGCGTGCTGCTGCGGCCGCTGATGACCGAGTTCGGCTGGTCCACCTCGGCCGTCTCCGGCCCGCTGTCGCTGCGGCTGCTGCTGTACGGACTGATCGCCCCGTTCGCGGCGGCGCTGATGCAGCGCTACGGCATCCGCAAGACCGTGGCGGTGGCGCTGCTGCTGATCGTCAGCGGCATCGGCCTCGCGACCCAGATCACCGCGCTGTGGCAGTTGTGGCTGACCTGGGGCCTGATGCTCGGCCTCGGCACCGGCATGACGGCGATGGTGCTGGGGGCGACGGTGGCGAACCGCTGGTTCACCGCCCGGCGCGGCGTGGTGATGGGGTTGCTGTCGGCCAGTTCGGCCACAGGCGCGCTGGTGTTCCTGCCGCTCGCGGCCTGGCTTGCCGACCACCATGGCTGGCGCGTGGCACTGCTGCCGGCGGCGGCGGCGTGCGCGGTCGCGGGCGGGCTGCTGTGGCTGTTCGGGCGCGACCATCCGGGCGAGCTGTCGCTGCCGGCTTTCGGCGACCGGGTGGTGATCGCGCCGCCCAAGCCCACCGCCAACGCCGCCGGCATGGCGCTGCGCACGCTGCGGGACGCATCCCGCACACGCGGGTTCTGGCTGCTGTTCTTCACCTTCTTCGTCTGCGGCCTGTCCACCAACGGCCTGATCGGCAACCACTTCATCCCGCTGTGCCAGGATTTCGGCATGACAGAGGTGGCGGCGGCGAGCGTGCTGGCGATGATGGGCATGTTCGACTTCGGCGGCACCATCGGCTCCGGCTGGCTGTCCGACCGGTTCGACAGCCGCAAGCTGCTGTTCGCCTATTACGGGCTGCGCGGCCTGTCGCTGCTGGCGCTGCCGTTTTCGACCTTCTCGGTCTATGGCCTGTCGATCTTCGCGGTGTTCTACGGGCTGGACTGGATCGCCACCGTGCCGCCGACGGTGCGCCTCAGCGGAGAACTGTTCGGGCGGGAGAAAGCCTCGGTGGTCTTTGGCTGGGTGTTCTTCGGCCACATGCTCGGCGCGGCCGTCGCGGCCTCGGGCGCGGGGATCACGCGCGATGTGCTGAGCAGCTACGTTCCGGCGTTCCTGGTGTCTGGCGCCTTCTGCGTGCTGGCCGCCCTGGCGTCGCTTGCCGTGCCGCGCAGCGCGCCGCCAATGCCTGTCACCCCGCCGGTGGCGCGGCCAGTCACGGCGTGAGAAAGGTCAGAGAAAGATGGTCGCCAGCTTGATCAGGCTGCCCCAGACGAAAACATTGGCAAGCATCACGGAGCTGACCACGAAGCCACGCGATTTCAGGGTCCGGGTCAGCCTCCCGACCACCGCATCCGGCGAGGACTGCCGGTCGTATGTCTGGGCCAGTGCAAACGACGCATCTGTTGACGGCAGAGCTGACATTATTTGGCACTCCTGCACACCCGGTTAGGCTTCCCACGAACGATGGCTTGCCCATCGATCCGCTGGCAGGAGCATCTATCCAATTTATGCCCCTAGCAAGCCTCAAAAACGATCATCGTCTCTAATTTGCCCACCATCACGGTCGCGAGGCCGGAAATTCCGCCGTGCCGCAACTTATGCGCGCAATGCCGCCCCCCATTGCTACGCGGCCGCCACCTGCAACCGCCGCGCGGCGCGGGCGCGGCCCATCAGCGGCAGCAGCGCGGCCAGATCGGGGCCATGATCCTCTCCGGTCAGCGCGAGCCGCAGCGTCTCGGCGCCGTCTCGGCCGGTTGCTTGTGCCAACGCCCCGGTCCAGCTGTCCCAGACATGTCCGTTCCACGGTTCCGGCGGCAGCAGCTCCAGTGCCGTGCGCAGGAACGCCCCCTCCCCCTCGATCACCGGCGGCACGATGGTGCCGGCGACCACGTCCCACCAGCCGCGCGCCTCGGTCAGCCGCTCCAAATGTCCCCGGATCGCGAGCCAGAACGCTTCCGTGGCGCCGGGTGGCAGCCGGTCCGCCACGTCCGCGAAGGCTAACGCCGATAGCCTTGCGGTATTCAGCGTCCGCAGCCGTTCGATGTCGAAGCTGGCGGCCGCGGCGGCGTTGGCGAGATCGAACGCGCCGCGCAGCTCATCGAGGCCGGGCGCCTCGTTCCCGCCTTGGGCGAGGCACGCGACGATGGCGGAGGGTTCGATGCCGTCGGTGCGCAGCCGGCGCAGGGTCAGACGCGTGTCGGTCAGCGGCGCGACGTGCGCGAGGCGCAGCCGCCCCGTGTCCGTGCCGAGCGCCTGGGCGATATCCAGCGCCATCGCGCTCGCGCCGCGCATCTCGTCGCTTTGCACGATATGGGTGATGCCCGCGTCGAGGTCGTCCACCATTGATGCGAACAGCGGCAGCGGGGTGCCGTCCGCGCGGACCAGCACCGGGTCGGACATGGCCGAAAGTTTCGTCTGCGTCTGGCCGAGCACCAGATCGTGCCAACCGACCGGCTCGGGCGAGAGCAGAAAGCGCCAGTACGGCCGCTTGCCCTTGGCCTCGGCCGACGCGCGCTGGGCCGGGGTCATTTTCAACATGGCGCGGTCGTAGATGGTGGCCTGATTGCGCCGCGCGCGCAGGTCACGCTTGGCGCGCAGTTCGTCCTCGCTCTCGAAGCACGGATACAGCCGCCCCGCGCGCTCCAGCACCGCCGCCGCCTCGGCGTAGCGGGCGCGGCGGTCGGACTGGCGCTGGGTGGTGTCCCAATCGAGGCCGAGCCAGCGCAGATCGTGCTCGGCGGACTCGGTGTGCGCGGCATCGCGCGGATCGATATCGTCGAGGCGGAGCAGCACCGCGCCGCCGGCCTTGCGGGCGAGCAGCCAGTTCAGCAGGACGATGCGGGCGCTGGCGAGGGAGACATATCCGGCAAGCGAGGGGGCAAGGCGGACGCGGGGGGCGCGGCGGGTCATTCCTCCTCGCCGGAATCGTCATCGCGCCTGGGGTCCAGCGCGCGCCAGTCGCGTTCCTCGGCGCCGGCCGGGCGGTCGGCGAAGTCGGCCAGTTCGTTGGCGCTGCGCCAGCCGTCCTCGGCCGCGTCCAGCACCTCGGCGTCCTCGCCGAAGGCGAACCAGGCGTCCAGCACCTCGCGCGCGGACAGGCCGGGGGCGCGGCAGAGTTCCACGCTGTCGCGCACATAGCGGCGGGCAAAGGCGTTGGCCTGCATCAGCGTGGGAAAGCCGCGGATTTCCTCGACGATGTTATCCTCGGCCCCTCCGGACAGATCGAGGATGCGCACGCGCCAGCCGCCCGGGGGCGCGAACAGGTTCTCGCTCATGCGATCAACCCGGTGAAGCCGTTGGTGATCGGGTAGCGGCGGTCGCGGCCGAAGGCGCGCGGGGTGATTTTCACCCCTGGCGGCGCCTGCCGCCGCTTGTATTCGGCGCGATCCAGCATCCGCCAGACGCGCAGCACCGTGGCACGGTCATGGCCGGCCGCGACCAGGGCATCCACGCTCTGCTCGCCCTCGACCAGCCCGGAGAGGATCGCGTCCAGCACCTCGTAGGGCGGCAGCGTGTCCTGGTCGGTCTGGTTCGGCTTGAGTTCGGCGGTCGGCGGCTTGGTGATGACGCGCTCCGGCATCACCGGCCCCTCCGGCCCCAGCGCGCCGGGCGGGCGGTGCGTGTTGCGCCAGCGGGACAGCTCGAACACCGTGGTCTTGTACACGTCCTTCAGCACCGAATAGCCACCGCACATGTCGCCGTACAGCGTCGCGTATCCCACCGACATCTCCGACTTGTTGCCCGTGGTCAGGACCATGCTGCCGAATTTGTTGGAGATCGCCATCAGGATCAGGCCGCGCGCGCGGGACTGGATGTTCTCCTCGGTGATGTCGGCCCGCCGCCCCTCGAACACCGGCGCCAGCGCGCTCTCGAAGGCCCCCATCGCGGGCGAGATCGGCACCGTGTCGCAGCTTATGCCGAGCAGGCGGGCGCAGTCGGCGGCGTCGTCCAGGCTCGTCTGGCTGGTGTAGGGGCTGGGCAGCATGAAGGCGCGCACCCGGTCCGCGCCGAGCGCATCCGTCGCCACGGCGGCGGACAGCGCGCTGTCGATGCCGCCGGACAGGCCGAGAATGACGCCCGGAAAGCCGTTCTTGCGCACATAGTCGGCCAGACCGAGCATCATGGCGCGGTAGATCTGCTCCATGCGACCGGGCTCGGGCGCCAGCGGTTGCGGCACGCAGACCAGCCGTTCGCCGTCGCGCCGCCATTCGGTCAGCGTGACCGCTTCGTCGAAGAACGGCATCTGCACCGCGAGGCTGCGGTCCGGGTTCAGCACGAAGCTCGCGCCCTCGAACACCAGTTCATCCTGGCCGCAGACCTGGGCGCAGAACACGAAGGCAAGCCCCGTCTCCACCACCCGGCGCACGGCGAGCGGGATGCGCTGTTCCTGCTGCTTGTTCACCTCGAACGGGCTGCCGTTGGTCGAGAGCAGGAATTCGGCGCCGCTTTCGGCCAGCGTCTCGGACACCGCCGGGAACCACCAGTCCTCGCAGATCATCAGCCCGAGGCGAAAGCCGCGAAACGGCACCGGGCCGGGCGCGGGGCCCGCGTCGAACACGCGCTTTTCGTCGAACACGCCGTAATTCGGCAGTTCGTGCTTGAACCGCCGCGCGAGGATGCGCCCGCCATCCAGCACAAAGGCGGCGTTGTACAGCTTGTCACCCTCGGCCCAGGGGGCGCCCACGATGATGCCGGGGCCGCCATCGGCGGTCTCGGCCGCGAGGGCGGACATGGCATCGGCGCAGGCGGCGACGAAGGCGGGCTTCCTGACCAGATCCTCGGGCGGGTAGCCGGAGATGGAAAGTTCCGGCGTCACCACCAGATCCGCGCCGAGGCGGGCGGCGAGCGCGCGGGCGCGGCGGATGCCGGCGAGGTTGGCGGCGATCTGGCCGACATGCGGGTTGAGCTGAGCCAGCGCCAGTTTCAGGGTCTCGGTCATGCGGCAGGTTAGCGCGCCGGCCGGGCGGCAATCCAGACCCCGGCCAGAATGAGCGCGGCCGCGGCCAGCACGGGGGGCGCGATCGGCTCGGCCAGCAGCGCCCAGGCCAGCAGCACGCCGAACAGCGGCTGCACGAACTGGAACAGCCCCACGCGGGCGATGCCGCCGCGCGCCAGCGCCCAGTACCACAGCACATAGCCCGTCACCGACACCCCGACGGCCAGATACACCAGCCCCCAGATCGCCGCGGCCGGCACGTCCGCCAGGTGCTGGCCGGCAAGCAGGAACGGGAGCAGCGGGGCGACCAGCACGGCGGCGCCGCCAACCCCCCAGTAGGTGGCGCCCTGCGAGGGATAGCCCGTCTGCGTCAGCAGCGCCCCCGCGACATAGCCGCCCGAGGCGAACAGGGTGGAGACCAGCGCAAGCCCATCCCCGCCGAGGCTCGCCTCCTCTCCGCGTCCGGGATGGCGGGATGCAATGAGCAGGAACTCCCCGGCAACGGCGAGCGCGCAGCCGAGCCACCAGCGCCCGCGCGGCCAGGTGCGGGTGCGGGTGCGGGTGTGGTTGATCGCACCCGTCACCACCGGCAGGAACGCCAGGATCATGGCGCCGTGGATACCCGAGGTGTGCTGCATCCCGATGGTGAACAGCGCGGGAAAGCCGACAAAGCCGCCGAACGCGGACAGCGCCAGCAGCACGCGCTGGCGCGGCTGCGCGGGCGGGGGGATGCGCAGCAGCAAGGCCAGCGGCAGCGCCAGCGCCCCGCCCAGCGCCGTGCGCAGCGCCGCGACCGCCAGCGGCGGCAGGCTGGCCACGGCCAGCTTGGTGCCGACCGGCGAGCCGCCCCAGACGACGACGGCGAGCAGCGCCGCGAGAATGACGGTGGGGCTCACCGAACCGGCATGGCCTTCTCCTGGGCGGTTGGCACCGTCGCACCATGTCGCCGCGGCGCGTCGGCTTCAACCCATGGCCAGCGCCACCCTGTCCCCGGCTGCCTGCCCGGTGGCGCGGCGGGGGGCGTTGTTTGTAAGCTGATAGAGACCATCTCCAGCGGAAATCCAGGGGACTTCGATGCGGCATATTCGCGATGTCTGCGCCGCGACGGCGCTATGGCTATGGCTGGTGCCCGCCCTCGTGGTGCCCGGCCTCGTGGTGCCCGCGCATGCCCGCGCGCAGGAGATGCAGTTCAACGAGCCGCAGCTGATCCGCGGGCTGCTGCCGATGGTGGTCAACATCACCGCCCACGCCAACGGCGCCGCCGCCAACTCGAACATGACCGCCTCCGAGCAGACCCAATCCTTCCAGTTGAAGGCCTCGGCCGGCTCCGGCTTCATCGTCGATCCGAACGGGCTGGTGGTGACCAACTGGCATGTGGTCGATCAGGCATACGAGATTTTCGTCACCTTCTCGGACGGCAGCCGCGCCGACGCGAAAGTGGTCAACGCCGCCCGGCTGCTCGACATCGCCGTGCTGCGCGTCAATGTCGGCCACCCGCTGGCCGCGATCACCTGGGGCGACAGTTCGCAGGTGCAGATCGGCGACCCCGTGCTGGCGATCGGCAACCCGCTCGGCATCGGCCAGTCCGTCACCGCCGGCATCGTCAGCGCGTTGAACCGAAATATCCAGGACACGCCGTACGACGATTTCATCCAGACGGATGCCGCGATCAACCACGGCAATTCCGGCGGACCGCTGTTCAACCTCAAGGGCGAGGTGATCGGCATCAACACCGCGCTGATCTCGCCCACCAGCGGCTCGGCCGGGCTGGGCTTCGCCATTCCCTCCGACCTTGCGCGCGGGGTGATCGCGCATCTGATGGCCTATGGCTGGGTGCGCCCGGCCTTCCTCGGCGTGAAGATCCAGCAGGTGACGCCGGAAATGGCCGCCGCGCTGGGCATGGCGCAGGCGCATGGCTCGATCGTCGCCTGGGTGACGGATGGCGGGCCGGGGGCGGCCGCGGGGCTGCGCGTCGGCGACATCATCATGCGCTTCGGCGACGAGGTGCCAACCGACGAGCGCGACCTGCTGCGCAAGATCGCCTCCAGCACGCCAGGGCGCGAGGTGACGCTGACGCTGCTGCGCGAGGGCAAGCTGACCGAGGTTCCGGTCAAGCTCGGCGAGTGGCCGCGCATGGCCTGGGAATCGCGCGACGCGCCGACAATGGTCGCACCGCCGCACTGGAACGTGCCAACCGACCTCGGCGTGCGAGTCACCGAACTGACGGAGAAGCTGGCCGCCGAAAACGAGATCCCGCGCGGCGCGCCGGGGTTGGAAAAGGCCACGATGGTGAAAGCCGCGCTGGTGACCGGCGTGGCACAGGATACCGACGCGGCGCGGCGCGGCATCTCGGTCGGCGACACGATCCTACAGGTCAATCACACGCCCATCGGCTCCGAACCGGACTGGATTCAGGCGCTGGACCAGGCGCGCGCGGATGGCCGCAAGCTGGCGATGGTGCTGGTGCTGCCGAAGGACGCCGGCGATGGCGACCTGAAGTTCCGCGCGCCCAAATGGGTCGCGCTGCGCGTCGCGCCGGAGTAGCGTCGCCGCAACATCACGGGAGAGGTCCATGGCGTGTCGTCGCGTCCCCGGCTGGCTGATGGCCTCGATGTTGTGCCTGGCCGGAGCCCTGGCGGCGGCGCCGGTGGCGCGCGCCGACGACGGGGCGATGGTGCAGGCCGACGTGGTGCGCCGCGTGCTGCCCACCGTGGTCAACATCACCGCGCATGCGCGCCCGACGGGTACGGCCCCGGACAGCCAGGCCTCCGCCGCGAGCGATTCGTTCGAATACACCGCCTCTGCCGGGTCCGGCTTCGTGGTCGATCCGGACGGGGTGATCCTGACCAACTGGCATGTCGTGGCGGGGGCCTACGAGATCTTCGTCACCTTCGCCGACGGCAGCCGCTACGACGCGGAAATCCTCAACGCCGCGCGCATCGTCGATCTGGCGCTGCTGAAGATCGACGCCGGGCACAAGCTGCGGGCAGTGACCTGGGGCGACAGCGCCCGGATCGAAATCGGCGAGCCGGTGTTCGCGATCGGCAACCCGCTCGGCATCGGCACCTCGGTCAGCGGCGGTATCGTCAGCGCCCTGCACCGCAACATCCAGGACACGCCGTACGACGACTTCATCCAGACGGATGCCGCGATCAACCACGGCAATTCCGGCGGCCCGCTGTTCAACGCCCGTGGCGAGGTGATCGGCGTGGATTCGGCGATCATCTCGCCGACCGCGGCCAATGCCGGGCTCGGCTTCGCGTTGCCGGCCTATCAGGCTGAGTTCGTCATCGAACGGCTGATGAAATACGGCTGGGTGCGGCCGGGCTGGCTCGGGCTGAAGATCCAGGACGTGACCCCGGACATCGCGCACGCCATGGGGCTGGCGCAGGCGCGCGGCGCCGTGGTCGCCTGGATCGCGCCGGATGGGCCGGCGGCCAAGGGCGGCGTGCACATCGGCGACGTCATCACCAACTTCGAGGAGGACAGCCCCGGCGACGAGCGCGCGCTGCTGCGCGACATCACCGGCAGTCCGCCGGGCCGGGTGGTGAAGCTGGGCCTGATCCGCGCCGGCAAACCGACCGAGGTGACGGCGACGCTGGGCGAGTGGCCGAGGATGGCGTGGGAGAAAATCGACGCGCCGCTGAAGGTGTCACCGCCGCATTGGGTGATCCCGACCGACCTCGGCATCAAGACCACCAGACTGAGCGACGCGCTGCGCATCTACCACGCGCTGCCCGAGGGGGTGGAGGGCGCGCTGGTAACCGAGGTGGCGCACGGCACCGATGCCGCGCGCCGCGGGATCGTGCCTGGCGACGTCATCATGCAGATGGGCGACGTGGCGGTGGACAGCGACACCGCGCTGCTGGACCAGATCCAGGCGTCACGCAAAGCCGGGCACGACATGGCGATGTTCCTGGTGTTCCCGAAATCCAGGAGCAAGACCGAGTTCCCCTCGCCGAAATGGATCCCGCTGCGCCTGAGCGCGGGCTGACCGTGGCGCGTCGATGGCGATCACACCATTGTGATACCCGCATGACCATCGTCCTCGTCCGAGCGCCGTAGTGACTGTGACGGGGCTTGCCCGTGGACAGCGCCCGGGGAGGATTTGGATGGGCTCGATCGATCGCGTTTGGCTTGCCGGCGGCGCGATGCTCGCGGCCGGCTTCCTGGCCGCCCCGGCCGGCGCACAGGAGATGTCGTTCAGCCAGGCGCAACTGGTGCGCGGGCTGCTGCCGGGCGTGGTCAACATCACCGCGCGGGCCGAGGTGGCGCAAACCCCCGATGCGGTGATGGCCAGCGCCGGCACCACCGACAAGGCCGCGTCCGCGAACGCGCGGTACTCGGTGAAGGTCTCCGCCGGCTCCGGCTTCGTGATCGACCCGTCGGGCGAGATCGCCACCAACTGGCATGTCGTCGCCGGCGCCTACGAGATGATCGTGACCTTCTCCGACGGCTCGCACGCCAAGGCGGTGCTGGTGAACGCCTCGCCGCTGGTCGATCTGGCGTTGCTGCGCGTCGATGCCGGCAAGAAGCTGCAAGCCGTGCGCTGGGCCGATAGCAGCCAGACGCAGGTCGGCGACCCGGTGCTGGCGATCGGCAATCCGCTCGGCATCGGCATGTCGGTCAGCGGCGGCATCGTCAGCGCGCTGAACCGCAATATCATGGACACGCCCTACGACGACTTCAGCCAGACGGATGCCGCGATCAACCACGGCAACTCGGGCGGGCCACTGTTCAACCTCAAGGGCGAAGTCATCGGCGTGAACTCGGCGATCATCTCCCCGACCTCGGGCAATGCGGGGCTGGGCTTCGCCATGCCCGCGAACGACGCACGCTTCATCTTCGACCGGCTGTCCAAGAAAGTGCTGACGCGCCCAGGCTATCTGGGCGTGACGCTGCAACCGGTATCGCCGGACATGGCGCTGGCGCTGGGCATGGGCGAACCGCGGGGCTCGATCGTGGCGGCGGTGACGCCGGACGGCCCCGCGGCGCGCGCCGGGCTGCGGCCGGGCGACGTGGTGCTGCGTTATGCGGGCGGGACGCCGACCGACGAGCGCGCGCTGCTGCGCGAGATCGCCATGACCGCGCCCGGCAGCACGGTGGAGGTCGGGCTGCGCCGCGCCGGCCAGGAGCTTGCCGTGCCGGCGACAGTCGCGGAATGGCCGACCATGTGGTGGGAGGAGGTGCACGGCGCCGCCCCCGGCGGCCCGCCCCACCTGAACGTGCCGGCCGATCTGGGCCTGAGCGTGGACGCCTTGGACGACAAGATGCGCGCCAGCTACGCGGTCCGCCCGGAGGCGAGCGGCGTGATCGTCACCGGCGTGCTGCCGGGCACGGACGCGGCGCGGCGCGGCCTCGGTATCGGCGATGTGATCGAGCAGGTCGGCGAGACGCCGGTTGGCTCGGCCGCCGATCTGCGGCGCGAGATCGAGCGGGCACGCGCCGAGGCACGGCCATTTGCGCTGTTCCTCGTCATGCGGAAGAATCAGCCGGTGACGGCGGCGCAACTGCCCGGCCCGAAATGGTATGCCTTGCGCGTGAGCGCGAACTGACCTGCCGGGGCGGTGTCACGATCTCGTGATATCCGCCTCCGGTTCCCAGCCCGGACCGTAATGCCCGATGATGAGATGAGACCACATAGCAGCCCCCCAAACGTCCGGGACAACGGTTCGTTGAAACCGTCAGGGTTCGCTCCGATTTCCTTTTCCATAGACAATAACCTCTCGGAGACTGTTGCCATGAAGCTCCTCACCACTGTCGCAGCCGCCGCGCTGCTCGTGTCGTTCGGTGCCTACGCCCAGGATGCCGGCGTGAAGCCGTGCGTGCCGGGGCAGCAGGCTTCCAAGGCTGGCGGCAACGAGGCGGCGCAGCTCGCCTCCAAGGCCGGCGGCAACGAGGCGGCGCAGCTCGCCTCGCAGGCCGGTGATCGCAAGGACGGCGCGCAGCTTGCCTCGCAGGCCGGCGACCGCAAGGAAGGCGCCCAGCTCGCCTCGCAGGCTGGCGACCGCAAGGACGGCGCGCAGCTCGCCTCGCAGGCCGGCGACCGCAAGGACGGCGCGCAGCTCGCCTCCAAGGCCGGTGGCAACGAAGCGGCGCAGCTCGCCTCGCAGGCCGGCGACCGCAAGGAGGGCGCGCAGCTCGCCTCGCAGGCCGG
>JAKBCB010000047.1 GCA_021808185.1 Pseudomonadota bacterium | reverse complement strand
AGGTCCGATGCGCCGACGCCACAGTTGCAGCCGATGCCGTGCGGGTGCGGCGCGAAGCCCGCGACCTCGCGGATCATATTCTCTGGCCGCACACCCATCATGGTGTTGCCCGCCGTGTCGAAGGAGGCGGTGACGGTGTAGGGCAGGCCGACCCGGCCCGCCGCGGCGGCGGCGGCGCGCATTTCCTCCAGCGCCGACATCGTCTCGATCCAGATCACGTCCGCGCCGCCTTCCTTCAGCCCCTCCATCTGTTCGAGGAACACGTCCTCGGCCCATTCCGGCGTCATCGCGCCGAGGGGGGCGAACAGGTCGCCGGTCGGCCCGACGGAGCCCGCGACGATGATCTTTCGCTCGCTCGCATCCGCCACCGCGCGGGCGTTTTGTGCCGCCATGCGGTTGAGTTCGCGCACCCGTCCGTCCAGCTTGTGCAGCGCCAGCCGCCGCGCGGTGCCGCCGAAACTGTTGGTCAGGATGATGTCGGCGCCGGCATCGACGAAATTCTGGTGCAGGCGGCGAATGCGGTCCGGGTGGGTCTCGTTCCACAGTTCCGGGGCGTCGCCGCTGGTCAGGCCCATGTCGAACAGGTTGGTCCCGGTGGCGCCATCCGCCAACAACCAGTCGCGTCCCGCAAACAAAGTGTCGTCCATATGCAAATTTGTCCCTGACCGGCGGCCTATCCTGGCGGCGCAATCTCGGGATGTGGTGATGGTTTGTCCACCCATATCCCCGCCCGGTGTGCCACACCGCCGGCACAAGGAGGCTCCCCGCACATGGCGCAGCGCATCGTCCTCTATTGGCGCGACATCCCCACGCAGGTCATCGTCAAGCAGGGCCGGACCACGGAAAAGCGCGAATTGCCGGAGCGGTTCATCACCGCCGTGGATCGCGCGGCCATGCGGTCTGGCGCGCGGGACACCGATGCCTATCTGGCCGAATGGCGGCGTGGCGCGGCGGAGCCGTGCGGCGACGACATGGCGGCCGAGGCGGACGCGGCGGTGGCCGACCTGCTGGCGCGCTACGACGACGCGCGGCTCGATGCGCTGGTGAAATCCGGCGGCCGGGACGCGGCATGATGGACCAGATGGTGCCGGTGATCCCCCCCATGGCGACACAAAAGGACGCGCTCGTGCTGTTCATGCCGAGCGGACGGCGCGGGCGCTTCCCGCTCGGCACGCCGCTGCTGGATGCGGCACGGCAACTGGGCGTGTATGTGGAAAGCGTCTGCGGCGGGCGCGGCCTGTGCGGGCGCTGCCAGGTGGAGGTGGTGGACGGCGAGTTCTCCAAGCACGGCATCACCAGCCGCGCCGATCACTTGTCCGAAGCCGACACGACCGAGGCGCCTTACCGCAAGCGTGGCGTGCTGGCCGACAATCGCCGCCTGTCTTGCGCGGCGAAGGTCATGGGCGATCTGGTGGTGGACGTGCCCACCGAATTCGCCGTCAACCGGCAGGTCGTGCGCAAGCGCGCCGAGACGCGCGCCATCGACATGGACGCCGCCACCCGCCTTGTCACCGTGCGGGTGTCGGAGCCAGACATGGAACACCCGCTGGGCGACACGGACCGGATGCTCGCGGCCATCGAGGCGACCGGCGAATTTCGCGGCGTCGCACTCGACCCGAGGTTGCACCCACGGGTGCAATCGGTGTTGCGCGCCGGCCACTGGACGGTGACGGCGGCGGTGCATCAGGACGTGGACCGGCCGGAAGTGGTCGCGCTGTGGCCGGGCGTGCAGGCAAGGCTATACGGATTAGCCTTCGACATCGGCTCGACCACCATCGCCGGGCATCTGGTGGACCTGACCACGGGCCGCGCCGTGTCCTCCGCCGGCACCGCCAACCCGCAGATCCGGTTCGGCGAGGATCTGATGAGCCGGATTTCCTACCTCATGCTCAACCCGAACGACCGGGGTGCGCTGACGGACGCGGTGCGCGGCGCCATCGCCGGACTGATCGACCGGCTGTGCGCCCAGGCGGAGGTGCCGGCGAGCGAGGTGCTGGAAGCGGTGTTCGTGGGCAACCCGGTGATGCACCACCTGTTTTTGGGCATCGACCCGACCGAGCTGGGTCAGGCGCCGTTCGCGCTGGCGATTTCCTCGGCGATCCGCATGCCGTCGCGTGATCTGGGGCTGCCGATCAACCCGGGCGGGCGGGTGTACGTGCTGCCCTGCATCGCGGGGCATGTCGGCGCCGATGCGGCGGCGGTGGCGCTGGCCGAGGGGCCGCAGCACGGCGACGACATCTGCCTTGTCGTCGATGTCGGCACCAATGCCGAAATCCTGCTCGGCAACCGCGAGCGCGTTCTGGCGGCAAGCTCGCCCACCGGCCCCGCCTTCGAGGGCGCGCAGATCACCTCCGGCCAGCGCGCGGCACCGGGAGCGATCGAGCGGGTGCGCATCGACCCGGTCACGCTGGAACCGCGCTTCAAGGTGCTGGGCGTCGATGCCTGGTCCGACGAGGCCGGGTTCGACGAGCAGATCGAAACCGTGGGCGTCACCGGCATCTGCGGCTCCGGCATCATCGAGGCGGTGGCGGAGATGTTCCTCGCCGGCATCGTCACCGCCGAGGGCCTCATCAACGGCGAGCTGATGGCGCGCAGCCCGCGCATCGTCGCCGATGCGCGCACCTTCGCATATCGCATCTGGGACGGCGCGGTGAGCATCTCCGTCACGCAGAACGACATCCGCGCCATCCAGTTGGCCAAGGGCGCGCTGTATGCCGGCGTGCGGCTGCTGATGGACCACCTGGGCGTGGAGCAGGTGGACCGCATCAAGCTCGCCGGCGCCTTCGGCAGCTACATCGACCCGAAATACGCCATGGTGATCGGGCTGATCCCGGATTGCCGGCTGGACCGCGTGAGTGCGGTGGGCAACGCCGCCGGCACCGGCGCGCGCATGGCGCTGGTAAACCGCGCCCACCGGGCGGAGGTGGAGGCGCTGGTGCGGCGGGTGGAGAAGATCGAGACCGCGCTGGAGAGCCGCTTCCAGGAGCATTTCGTGCACGCCATGGCGCTGCCGAACGGCCGCGACGCGTTCCCGCATCTGGCCGCCGCCGTGAGCCTGCCGGAGCGGGCGGAGCCGGCCAGCGGCGGGCGGCGGGGCGGGCGGCGGCGGGGCGGCTGACAGGTGCCGGCGCCTACGATCCGAACCGCGCGGTGATCGCCGCGTCCCAGGCGGGGACGCGGTCGTATTGGTGCACGATGGCGTAGGGCTCGCCGTTCGCGGTACGGACGATGCCGTCACGGAACATCGGCTCGGGGCCGAGCAGGTTCGGCCGGTTGCGCGCGATGCGGCGCGGGTCCGCCATTACGCCGGCCTGGCACGCCCATGGCTCCGCCGAGCCCGCGCGATGGGCGAACAGCCCGCTGGCGAGCGAGGACGTGAGCAGGTTGAGCGACGCCTGATCCGATGCCTCGATGAACGCGGCGCGGGCGAGGGTCTCGATCAGGTGCGACAGGCCCTCGATCATCTGGTGCCCGCCAGCCAGCACGCCGGCGTTGCAGGCGGGCGTGTCACCCAGAATCGCCAGCGCCTCCTCGCCGAACGAGGCCATGAGGTTGCCGGCATTCCACTCGGCGTCGCGATACCGCAGCCCTTCCTGCGAGAGCACGAGGCGCGGCGGGTCCAGCCGCGCGAGGAAGCTGATCGGGTCGCGCTGGAAGCAGACATCGCGCACGTCCGTCGTCACCACCCAGCGGAACCGCACGCCCTGTTGCCGCTGGCTGAACAGATAGTGGCGCACTTGGCTGAACCGCTCGACATGGTGCATGGCGGCGACCGGGGCGCGGGAGACATCCACCACATCGAACCCCAGCCCGACCAGGGCGGGAATGCAGCCGGGCTTCGGGTCGCGCACCAGCGCCACGCGGCGCCCGGCGAAGCCGCTGGCGACCAGCGAACGGGCCCAGATCCGCACATCCTGCCAGCCATAGTCGGCGAAGCAGCCGATCACGCAGTCCTGCATCGCGCCCCTCCGCCCCCGCTTGCCCCAGAGCCTAGACGGATCGGCGGCGCAGGGGAAACGCCCGCGCGTCCCGCGACAGATGGCATGCGACGTGCTTTACTCGTGGGCGCACACGACGATCAGGGAGCCTGCCCGTGCCGACCCATCACGACCTGCCCGCGCGCCCGGACCTCATGGTCTGGGGCTATCTGGATGCCACGACGCCGGCGGTACTGGAGATCGACTCCGGCGACACGGTGGCGATGCGCACGGTGCCCGCGGGCGCCGGCGCGTTCCAGCACCCGGACCCGACCGCCGTGCCGCCGGAATTCAGCGCGGTGCTGGCGGGGCTGCCACAGAAGGGGACGCATATCCTCACCGGCCCCGTGCATGTGCGCGGCGCCATGCCGGGCGACACGCTGCAAGTCGATATCCTTGACATCAAGCCGTGGATGCAGTGGGGCTTCGTCGCCGTCATTCCGCTGAAGGGCACGGTGCCGGAGGATTTCGACGTGTTCGAGGTCATGCATCCGCGCATCGATGTCGCGGCCGGGACGTGCACGCTGCCGTGGGGCACGGTGCTGAAGCTCGACCCGTTCTTCGGCGTGATGTCGGTGGCGCCGCCGAAGCACTGGGGGCGGCTGGATACGGCGGTGCCGCGCGCGTTCGGCGGCAACATGGACAACAAGGAACTGCGCGCCGGCACCACGCTGTACCTGCCGGTGTTCAACGAGGGCGCGCTGTTCCACGCGGGCGACGGCCATGGCGTGCAGGGTGATGGCGAAGTGTGCATCACCGCGCTGGAAACCGGCTTGCAGGGCACCTTCCGGCTGACCGTGCGCAAGGATCTGCACTACACGCAGCCCTTCGCGGAAACCCCGACGCATCTGATCTCCATCGGGCTGGACGAGGATCTGGACGACGCCGCCAAGCAGGCGGTGCGGGAGATGGTGACGCATGTCTGCATGCGGACGAACCTGTCGCGCACGCAGGCCTACATGCTCTGCTCCCTGGCGGGCGACCTGCGGGTGACGCAAACCGTCGATGGCAACAAGGGCGTGCACATGATGCTGGCGAAGGCGGCACTGTAGTGACGATGCCGCGCGAGACCCTTTGCGTCGGCCTGGCCGGCGCGCGTTACGCGATCGAGCGGCCATGGGGCGACATCCCGCTCGGCCGCGGCCTGGTCAGCGATGTCGCGTGCGACGCGCGCGACCATGTTTTCGTGCTGCTGCGGCACGATGCCTATGTCGATCCGGATCTTCCCTCGGTGGTGGAACTGGCGCCGGACGGCACGCGCCTCGCGGCCTGGGGGGCTGGGGAGATCGCCGACGGCCACATGCTGACCTGCGCGCCGGACGGGCGGGTGTTCGTGGTGGACCGCGACGCGCACCAGATCGTGGTGTTCGATGCGAAAGGCGCGCGGCTCGGCGCCATCGGCGACCGGCATGTGCCGCAAGCGCCGTTCAACCACCCGAGCAGTGTTGCCGTGGCCCCCTGGGGCGACATCTATGTGGCGGACGGCTACGGCGCCGCGCGCGTGCACCGGTTCTCCGCCACGTTGGCGCCGCTCGGCGTCTGGGGCACGCCGGGGCAACGCGGGGGCGAGTTTGCCACCCCGCACGGCATCTGGGCGACGGCGGACGGCCGGGTGCTGGTGACGGATCGGGAGAACGACCGCGTGCAGGTGTTCTCGCCGGAGGGAACGCATCTGGCGTCCTGGCGCGGCTTTTCGCGGCCCATGGATGTGTGCGCCGATCCCGCCGGGCGCATCCTGGTGACGGATCAGGTGCCGCGCCTGCACCTGCTGGCGGCGGACGGCGCGCCGCTGGGGCTGTGCCGGCCGGTGCTGAACGGCGGGCACGGCGTATGGATGGACGGCGCGGGGCGGATCTATCTGGCGGAGCTGTCGCCGTCCCGGCTCACGCGGCTGGTGCCCCAGCCCGCGTGAGCCGGGGCCGGCTCAGCGGAACAGCACCAGGGCGTTGGACAGCGTGATCCAGACACCCCAGGCGATGGGGATGCCTACGGCCGCCCAGGCCAGCGCGCTGGTCAGGTCGAAAGCGCCCGCGCCGATGCCGAACGAGCCGGTCTCGACAGCGCCGGCGCGCGAGCGGGCCTGCAACGCCGCGACCTCGCTGTCCTTCATGAAGCGGCTGGCGGGCAGGGCGCGCACGAGGGCGTTGCAGATCAGGCCGAGCACCAGAAAGCCGGCGAGGATGTACATGGTGTTGTCGTACACGTTCTGGCGCGGCACGCCGGCGGCGATCTGCGTCTCGCGGATGTAGGTGACGACAAGCGGGCCGAGCACGCCGGCAGTGGACCAGGCGGTGAGCAGCCGGCCGTGGATGGCGCCGACGAACTGGGTGCCGAATATATCCGCGAGATATGCCGGCACCGTCGAGAAGCCGCCGCCGTACATCGAGAGGATGACGCAGAAGCTGGCGACGAACAGCGCGATGCTGCCCATGTGCGCGAACGACGGCGCCAAGCCGTAGAGCGCGATGCCGAGCGCGAAGAACATGAAATACGTGGTCTTGCGCCCAATCCGGTCCGACAGCGAGGCCCAGAAGAACCGCCCGCCGATGTTGAACAGCGAGATCAGGCCGGTGAAGCCGGCGGCGATTCCGGCCACTGCCTTCTTCTGCCCGTCATCCAGCGCGGTGAAACCGATATCGGCATGGCCGATCAGCGCGCCGCCGAAGATTTCCTGCAACATCGGCGAGGCCATGGCGATCACGCCGATGCCGGCCGAGACGTTCAGGCACAGCACGGCCCAGATCAGCCAGAATTGCAGCGTCTTGTGCGCGTCGTTCAGATGCACGTGGCCGTGCGCGACCATGCGCGCGCCGCTTGAAGTGGGTGGCGTCCAGCCCGCCGGCTGCCAGCCGGCGGGCGGTACGCGATAGCCGAAGGCGCCGCCGAGCATGAACACCAGATAGATCAGACCCATGACGGCGAAGGTCTGCCAGACGCCGACGCTGCTCTCGGAGCGGAAATGGTTCATCAGCAGGTTGGCGAGCGGCGCGCCGATCATCGCGCCGCCGCCGAAGCCCATGATCGCCATGCCGGTGGCCATGCCGCGCCGGTCCGGGAACCATTTGATGAGGGTGGAGACCGGCGAGATGTAGCCGAGCCCAAGGCCGATGCCGCCGATGATGCCGGAGCCGAGCCAGATCATCCAGAGCTGGTGCGCGTAGATGCCCAGCGCGGAGAACAGCATCCCGCCGGACCAGCACAGCGCCGCGACCACGCCGGCCTTGCGCGGGCCGGCCCGCTCCAGCCAGCCGCCCCAGATCGCCGCCGACAGGCCGAGCACGACGATGCCGAGCGTGAACACGATCGTCACATCGGTCACGCGCCAGTCGCAGCTGGTGGTCGTCAATGCACCGAGCAGGGTGAGGTCCGGGCAGGCCACGGGTTTGGCAACGCCGAGCGCGCGCGACAGCGGGAGCCAGAACACCGAAAGCCCGTAGGCCATGCCGATGCACAGATGGATCGCCAGGGCGGCCGGCGGCACCAGCCAGCGGTTAAAGCCCGCGGTGGCGACGATGCGCTCGCGTGTAAGCATGCCAGTGGAAGGCCCGATAACGGCCCCGCTGTCGGTCATGGATGTCCCCTCCGCCCGGTCGTTCTCGGGCGGCGTTGCGCCGCCCGAGACGAAAAATTGTCCAGCGACAATGCCGTAGCGCGATGGACTTGCCAATACCGCTTGTCACGGTCGGGAATGATTGAAAATGCTGATGACGTGATCGGGTTCAGCGATGGCGGCGAGGTGGATTTATTGCCCCGGAATCTTCATCACCTGAATTTGAATGCCGCTGTAGTATGCGGCAACATCGGCGATCTGCGCGTTGCTCAGCCCGGCAGCAAGTACCGTCATGGTCTCGTTTTTGCGCGATCCATCACGGAACGCCATCAGTTGTCGTATGATGTAGCTGGCGTTCTGGCCAGCGAGGTTCGCCGCCTCCGGAAGTTTGGCGATACCATCGGACCCGTGGCAGACCGAGCAGATATGCACGACCTTGCGTCCGGCGATCGGGTCGCCGACGGGGGGTTCTTGTGCCCCCGCCGACTGGCCGCCGAACAGCACCGCGCCAGCAAGCGCGCAGCCGGCGAGCAGGGTTCGCACCCTGCCCGCCACCACCGCCGCCGTTGGGGTGCGGCGCCTCACTTGTGGTAGCTGATGCGATAGATCGCACCAGAGTAGTCGTCGCTGACCAGCAGGCTGCCGTCCTTGAGCATCGCCACGTCAACCGGGCGGCCGCTGTATTCGCCAGTCTCGTCGTTCAGCCAGCCTTCGGCGAACGGCTCCATGTGGTCGGCGGTGCCGTCCGGCTTCAGATACGTCACCATGACGCGGGCGCCGACCGGGACGGTGCGGTTCCACGAGCCGTGCTGCACGCTGAAGATGGCGCCGCGGTATTTCTCCGGGAACATCTTGCCGGTGTAGAACTGCATGCCGAGGTCGGCGGCGTGCGCCACGGTCTCGACTTCCGGGAAGGTCACGCCTTCGGGCGGCGTCTCGTCCTTATATTCCACGGTGCGGGTGTGACCGCCGCCGTACCACGGGAAGCCGAAGTTCATGCCGATCTTCGGCGCGCGGTTCAGTTCGCCGGCGGGGATGTCGTCGCCCATGCCGTCAACCTGATTGTCGGTGAACCACAGTTCGCCGTTCTTCGGGTTGAAGTCCATGCCGACGGAGTTGCGCACGCCGCGGGCGAACACTTCGCGGTTGGAGCCGTCGCGGTCCATGCGGATGATGCCGCCGATCCCGACCTCGCTGTACAGCGCCAGCTTCTCCTTCGGCGGCACGTTGTACGGCTGGCCGAGGGTGACGTACAGCTTGTTGTCCGGCCCGATGCGGCAGACGCGGGCGGTGTGGTTGTAGCTCTCCTCGGTCTTGGGGATCAGCGTCTCGGCGACGACCGAAACGGCGACATCCGGCGACTCGTAGAAGAACTCGGCGGCCGGGAAGGCCAGCAGGCGGTTCTGCTCGGCAACGTAGAGCAGGCCGTCCTTGCTCATGCACACGCCGTTCGGCAGCGAGAACTTGATGCCGGGGGCGAACACCTTCACCTCGTCGGCGACGCGCGAATGCGTGCGGTCGCTGACCGACCACACCTTCTGCTTGCGGGTGCCGACGAACACCACGGATTCGTTGTTCGCCACCGCCATGTCGCGCGCGTCGGGCACGATCGCATACAGGTCGATCTTGAAACCCGCCGGCAGTTTGATCGCCTTCAGGTTGGCCTTCAGCTCCTCGGCCTTGGCGCCGCCCTGCGGGATCGTTTCCATGTCAAGCGGCGTACCCGCCACATGCATGTCTTCGAGCTTCTTGAACGTGTCGGCCTGGTTGGCGTTCTGGGCATAGGCCGAGCCCGCGAACACAACAGCTACCGCACTGAGTAACAGCTGCTTCATCAGATATTCCCCCCGTATCCCACCCCGCTGCGCACGGGGCTTCCGTCCGGCATTCCCGGAAATGGTTTTATAGCGTAGTTTCGCGGCGGCTCAAGCGGGTCTTTCGCGAGAGGAAAGCGCGGTGAGAAAAATCGGCGCGGCGGGCGGGGCGGCGGTGCTGCTCTTTGCGTTGGCGGGGACGGCGGCGTGGGCACAGGACGGGCCGACGACGTTCTTCAATCGCGAGGAATGGGACAGTTGCGCCGGCTTGCTGGCGGCGGCCGATACCGAGGCGGCGGCGGGGCCGGTGCGCGGCCCCGATTGGCAGCCGCGCACGCCGGCCTTTGCCGCCTATTTCGCGTTCGCGGAGGGCTATCTGACGGCGCGGGCCGAGGGCGGCCAGATGCGGCACACCGCCTATCGCCCGCCGTGGGCCGCGCCAGCGATGCGCTTTCTGGGGCAATTTTGCGCCGAGCATCACGCGCAGACATTTTATGCCGCCGTTATGGCGCTGGACCTGGCAATCGCGGCCAAGCCCCCCAGCTTGACGGGACCGGATCGAGGCGAGTAGCCTTTACTTCGGTGATGAACAAAAATGGAGGAGCACGAGATGACCTGGAAGACCCCGAAGATCGTCGAAGTCGCGCTGGGCGGTGAGATCAACAGCTACGTCTGCGCGCGTCTGAAGTAATCGGCTTGGTCGCGCGGCGCCCGACGGGCGCCGCGCGACTCGGCTTGGCGGGTTCAAAATGCTTGCAGCCGTCCTCGGCGCGGCCGCCGGTGGCGGATTTCCGCAATGGAATTCGAACGCGCCTGGGTGCCGCCGCGCCCGGGCTGTTGACGGGCACGCACCCGCGCGCACGCAAGCCTCGGTCGCCGTCAGCGGCGATGGCGGGCAGTCCTGGGTGCTGCTGAATGCCTCGCCCGACCTGCGCCAGCAGATCGAGGCCAACGAGTTCCTTCATCCCCGAGTCGGCCTGCGCTCCACCCCGATCGCCGCGGTGGTGTTGACCGGCGGCGACGTGGATGCGATCGCCGGGCTGCTGGTGATGCGCGAACGCCAGCCATTCACCGTCCATGCCGCCCCGCGCGTGCTCGATGTGCTCGACGCCAATCCGATTTTCGAGGTTCTGGCGCGCGACATCGTGATGCGCCGCGCGGTGGCGCTCGGCGTGCCGTTCGACGTGCGGCAGCCGGACGGCACGGCTTGCGGGCTGAGCGTGGAATTGTTCGCGGTGCCGGGAAAGGTGCCGCTGTATCTGGAGCGGCCGGGCGAGGCCCCCGCCATCGCCGAGGACGGCAACACCGTCGGCGCTTGTGTCAGCGACGGACGCCACCGGATGTTCTTCATCCCCGGCTGTGCCGCGATGACACCGCGCCTCGGCGAGCGGCTGCGCGGGGCGGATCTCGTGTTCTTCGACGGCACGCTCTGGGATGACGAGGAAATGATCCGCGCGGGGCTCGGCCCTAAGACCGGGCTGCGCATGGGGCATATGAGCCTCAGTGGACCCGAGGGCACGCTTGCCGCCTTCGCCGACCTCGATGTCCGGCAAAAAGTCTTGATCCATATCAATAACAGCAACCCCGTCCTGCTGGATGATTCGCCGCAGAGTGCCGAAGTGCGCTCGATGGGTTGGAACGTCGGATACGATGGGATGAGGATCGAGCTGTGAACCATATTGCCCCCGCCATACCGCTGTCGCCGGACGAGTTGGAGGCGGCGCTGCGCCGCATCGGCGCCGAGCGGTACCATAACCTGCACCCATTTCATAAGATGCTACACGCGGGCCAATGTTCGCGCGCGCAGGTGCAGGCATGGGCGCTCAACCGCTACTATTATCAGGCGATGATCCCGGTGAAGGACGCGACCTTGCTCGCGCGCCTGCCGACGCCGGAGCTGCGGCGCGAATGGCGCCGCCGCATCGTGGATCACGACGGCGATTCGCCGGGCACGGGCGGCATCGCGCGCTGGATGAAGCTGGTCGAAGGCGTCGGGCTCGACCTCGCCTACGCCGAATCGACCCAGGGGATTCTGCCGACGACGCGCTTTGCCGTGGACGCCTATGTGGCCTTCGTGCGCGACCGCAGCATCCTGGAGGCGATCGCGTCCTCGCTGACCGAGATGTTCTCGCCAACGATCATCAGCGAGCGCGTATCCGGCATGTTGGCCAACTACGACTGGATCACCAAAGACACGCTGGCCTATTTCACGCCGCGGCTGACGCAAGCGCCGCGCGACGTGCAATTCGCGCTCGGCTACGTCAAGGAACATGCCCGCACGCGTACGGAGCAGGAGGCCGTGCTGGGCGCGCTGCGCTTCAAGTGCGACGTGCTGTGGGCGCAACTCGACGCGCTGCACTACGCCTATGTGACGCCGGGGCTGATTCCGCCGGGGGCGTTCGTGCCAGCATGACCGAGACCGCGCAGGCCGACCGCGTGCCGGCGTTCCGACGCGGAACCAAATTCCGTTTCGACACGGTGCGCGCGGCCTGGGTGGTGCTGGGACCGGAGCGCGCGTTCCTGCCCGACGAGCAGGCGGTCGAGGTGCTGAAATTGGTGGACGGCGCGCGCTCGCTGGGGGCGATCGCCGAGGATCTGTGCGCGCGCTTCAACGCCCCCACCGACCTGGTGATGGCGGACGTGGCGGCGCTGTTGCAGGATTTGGCGGACAAAGGGGTGATGACGTGGTGAACCTGCCCGACCCGCCGATGAGCCTGCTGCTGGAGCTGACGCATCGCTGCCCGCTGCAATGCCCATACTGCTCCAACCCGCTGAAGCTGGAGCGCGCGGGTGCGGAACTCTCGACGGACGAATGGGTGTCCGTGCTCGATCAGGCGGCGGCCCTTGGTGTGTTGCAGGTGCATTTCTCCGGCGGCGAGCCGATGGCGCGGCCCGATCTGCCCGACCTCGTGCGGCACGCGGCCTCGCTGGGGCTTTACAGCAACCTGATCACGTCGGCGGTGTTGCTGAACCCGCGCACGCTGGCGGCACTGGCCGACGCGGGCCTGGACCATGTGCAGATCAGCTTCCAGGACGCGGACGCCGAGGGCGCCGACCGCATCGGCAACTACGCCGGCGGCCACGCCAAGAAGCTCGCGGCGGCGGAACTGGTGCGCGACGCGGGGCTGGCGCTGACGCTGAATTTCGTCGTGCATCGCCACAACATCGCGCGCGTGCCGCAGATGATCGCGATGGGCGAGGCGTTCGGCGCCGGACGCATCGAGATCGCAAACGTGCAGTATTACGGCTGGGGGCTGCTGAATCGCGCCGCCCTGCTGCCGACGCGCGCGGAACTGGATGCCTGCACCGCCGCCGTGTTCGCCGCCCGCGAGCGGCTGCGCGGCACGATGGTGATCGATTACGTGGTGCCCGACTACTACGCCGCCGAGCCGAAGGGCTGCATGGGCGGCTGGGCTCGGCGCTTCGTGAACATCTCCCCGGCCGGGCGCGTGCTGCCGTGCCATGCGGCGGAGACGCTGCCGGCGTTCGCGTGGCCGAGCATCCGCGAGGAGACGCTTGCCGACATCTGGAATCACTCGGAGCCATTCGCGCGCTATCGCGGCACGCACTGGATGCCGGAACCCTGCAAGAGCTGCGACCGGCGCGAGATCGACTGGGGTGGCTGCCGCTGCCAGGCATTCGCGTTGACCGGCGACGCCGGGCGCACCGATCCCGCGTGCGAACTCGCCCCGGACCACGCCATCATGGCCGAGGCCGCGCAGGAGGCGGAGGCGCCGCCGCCCGCGTTCGTCTATCGTCGCGTCGGCGCCAATCTCGGCGTGATGGCCTGACGGATCAGTAAACCACCACCGATCGGATCGACTCGCCCGCCGCCATCAGATCGAAGCCCTCGTTGATGCGGTCGAGCGGCAGGACGTGCGTGATCATGTCGTCGATGTTGATCTTGCCGTCCATGTACCAATCGACGATGCGCGGCACGTCCGTGCGGCCGCGTGCGCCACCGAAGGCGGTGCCGATCCAGCGCCGCCCGGTCACGCGCTGGAACGGGCGC
>JAKBCB010000046.1 GCA_021808185.1 Pseudomonadota bacterium | reverse complement strand
GCTTCCTTTGCGACCATGCGGCGATCCAGCGCCGGGGCGTCCAGGCCCTCCAGCGCGAGATTGACCGTCTGTACCTGATCGTGGCGCACATCCGCCATCACGCAGCCGAGCGCCGAGGTGACGCCCGGATAGCGGGGCACCAGGGCAGCCCGCAGCCCGACATCCTTGATCAACGCCCCTGCGTGCAGCGCGCCGCCGCCGCCGAAGGGCACGGCGGCGAAGCGGGTCGGATCGTGACCGCGCTCGATCGAAACCAGACGGATGGCCCCTGCCATGCGCCCGTTCGCCACCTGCACGATGGCCTCCGCCGCCGCCATCACGTCGATCCCCAGCTTGTCGGCGACATGCGTGCGGATCGCCGACCGCGCCGCCTCCAGATCGAGCCGCGCAAGCTGTCCGCCGATGGGCCGCTGCGCATTGATCCGCCCGAGCACGACGTTGGCATCAGTCAGCGTCGGGCGCATGTTGCCCTGGCCGTAGCAGGCGGGGCCGGGGCGGGAGCCGGCACTTTCCGGCCCGACCTGCAACAACCCGCCGGCGTCCACCCCGGCGATGGAGCCACCGCCGGCACCGATGGTGGCGATCTCGATCATCGGCGTGCGAATCACCAGGCCGAAATCGATCACCGTCTGCGCTGCGAGCGAGGTGGCGCCGTCCACCACCAGCGACACGTCGAACGAGGTGCCGCCAAGATCGGCGGTAATCGCATCGGGAAAGCCGGCCGCACGCGCGATGGCGGCGGCCGCGATCACGCCGGCCGCAGGGCCGGACAGCGCGGTTCGCACCGGCACCCGCCGCGCCGCCGCAGTGGACATCACCCCACCATTGGACTGCACGATATGGAACCGCCCGGCAAACCCCTCGCCGCGCAGGCCCTCGTCCAGCTTGGCCAGATAGCTGCCCACCACGGGTTGCAGATACGCGTTGAGCGCCGTCGTCGATGTGCGCTCGAACTCGCGGATCTCAGGCAAGATCTGAGAGGAGCACGCGATGTTGCCGTTCGGCCAGACCGACGCCGCCGCGGCGAAGGCCGCCTGTTCATTGGCCGGATTGGCGTAGGCATTGATGAACACGATGGCCAGCGCTTCTGCCCCGCCCGCGAGCAGGGCCGCCGCCGCGCGCCTCACCTGCGCCGGATCGACCTGCGTGCGGATGGTTCCGTCGGCCAGGGTACGTTCGTCAACTTCCAGGCGCGCGTCGCGCTCGACCACGGGCACGAAATCGCCCCACAAGCCCCAGGTATGCCGCCGGTCGCGGCGGCGCATCTCCAGAACGTCGCGGAAGCCGCTGGTCGTGATCAGTCCGACACGCCCGCCCTTGCGCTCAAGCAGCGCATTGGTCCCGACCGTGGTGCCGTGCACGATGGACGACAGATCGGCCACGTCGCCGAATTGACGCAGGCCGCGCATGAATCCGACCGCTTCGTCGCCGCGATTGGAGGGCACCTTGCCGGTGCGGAATTCGCCCGCCTCGGCGTCGAAGAAGAACAGGTCGGTGAATGTGCCGCCGACATCGACCCCGACGATGGCCCCCGTCATGCGTAGCCTCCCGCCGCCACGCTGCGATAGCCGAGCGCCACGTCCCGCCGCGCCGCCTCCGGATCGCGCCGCGCCGGGTCGCCCCAGCCGCCACCGCCGGGGGTCTCCAGACGCACGCGCTGTCCCGCGCGGATCGACACATCGGTGATCTTGGAGACCATGGGCGGCGAACGTACGCCGTCGTCAGTCTGCCAGGAAAAGCGGTTAAGCGCCGCCGGCTCGCCGCCATTGACCCCGAACGGCGCCGCCTTGCCGCGCTCGCCCAGCAGCGAGACGCTGGCATCGGTCAGCACCTCGATTTCGTAGATGGCGCCGAGGCCGCCGCGATGCTGGCCCGCGCCGGCGGAGTCCGGGCGCAGCGCCCATTGCGTGAATATCACGGGATACGCGGCCTCCAGGATTTCCACCGGCGGGATCGTCGCCGTCGAGATCGGATTGTTCGCGTGACTGAGCCCATCCGATTCCGGATTGCCGCCCAGCCCGCCCCCGAAGAAAGAGAACATCACCCAGCGCGAGCCATCGGCACGGTAGCCGGCGAGCGACAGCGCATTGATGGTGCCGAACGGGGCGGCGGTCGCACGCGAAGGGTCCGCGGCCGCCAGCGCCCCGAACACCACGCCGATCAGCCGCAGGATCGTCTCGGTGTAGCCGGCAACCGGCTTCGGCGCGGACACGCCAAGCAGCGAGCCATCCGGCACCACGAAGGTGATCGGGCGCAGGCACCCGGCATTAGCGGGCACGGTGGTGAACACGTGCTTCAGCGCCACGTAGCACGCCGCGATCGCCGTGGAACGCGAGATATTCACCGGCCCCTGCGCCGCCATGGATGAGCGAGAGAAATCCAGCGTCATCGTCTCGCCCGCGATGGTCAGGTCGAGAGCCACCGTCAGCGGGTCATCGGTGATGCCGTCATTGTCGAGAATATCCTCGAACGCATAGTGGCCGTCGGGAAGTTCTTGGATCGCGGCGCGCATCAGCGCTTCCGCGCGGTCGGAGAACAGGTCGAAGGCACGCGCCACCACGGCGTCGCCGTACTCGTCGAGCAGCGCCGCGAACCGTCGCTCGCCGAGGTCGAGCGCGTTCAACTGGCCGTTCAGATCGCCCCAGTTGCTTGCGGGCACGCGCGTGTTGGCAGCGAGGATGTCCACGATGTCGGTGTTCATTCGTCCGGCGGCAATCAGTTTCACCGGCGGGATGCGCACGCCTTCCTGGAACGACTCGGTGGCCTTTGGGTTGTACCCGCCCGGGACATTGCCGCCGATGTCGAGCCAGTGCCCGACCGACGCCATCCAGCAGAACACGACGCCATCACGAAAAATCGGCCGCACCAGGCGGAAGTCGTTCAGATGTGTGCCGCCCTCGTAAGGGTCATTGAAGAGGTACGTGTCACCCGCCTGCAAGCCGCCGTCCCGCGCGACCTTGTCGATAACCGCCTTGACCGCGAACGACATCGCCCCGACGAAGATGGGCAGACCTTGCGCGCCTTGCACCAGCGTGGCCCCGGTTTTGGCGTGGTACAGCCCGTGGCAGGCGTCGCGCGCCTCGGCAATGATCGGATTGAACGCCGAGCGGTAAAGCGTCGCGTCCATCTCGTCGGCGATCTGCTCGAGCCGGCCTTTGAGGATCGCGAGCGTGACCGGCGGGATGGTAATGGGCGCCAGCGCGGTCATGCGGCGTCTCCCCGCTCGTAACGGCGGCCTTGCGCGAGCATCTCGGGGGTGCCTATCACGTCGTTCAGCGCGCGGAAATCGAACATGCGGTCGGCGAACGGCGCGTTGGTGCCGTGCCGCGCCAGCGAGTTGTAGTAGTCGCGGGCGGTACGGGCGAGCGCGCGCACGATGCCGCCCGGAAAGATCACCAGCCGAAAGCCTAGGGCCGACAAATCGTCGGCCGAGGCAAGCGGCGTCTCGCCACCTTCGACCATGTTGGCGACAAGCGGGCGCACGGCACCGAGCGTGGCGGTGACGGCCGCAAGCTGCGCGCGAGAGGTCGGCGCCTCGACGAACAGCACATCCGCACCGGCTTCGGCATAGCGGTGAGCGCGCTCGATGGCGCATTCGAAGCCCTCGACAGCAACCGCGTCGGTGCGCGCGATAATAAGCGTTTCCGCGTGGGTACGAGCATCCGCCGCGGCGCGAATCTTGCCCGTCATTTCGGCGGATGGGATGATGCCTTTGTCCTGCAAATGTCCGCAGCGCTTGGGCAGCGTCTGGTCTTCCAACTGGATCGCCGTGGCTCCCGCGCGCTCAAACATGCGTACAGTGCGCTGTACATTTAGCGCGTTACCATAGCCATTGTCTGCATCCACGATCAGTGGAGTAGACACGCGATCGCGCACGAGCGCGATGGTCTCCGCAACCTCGCTCATCGAGACGAGGCCGATATCGGGCCGGCCGAGCCTTGTGTAGGCGATCGCGGCGCCGGACACGTACAACGCCTCGAACCCCGCCGCCGTCGCCAGCAATGCCGTGAGCGGGTCGAACACGCCGGGTGCCACGACCGCGCGCGGCCCATGCAATTTCTGTTTCAGGCTCAAGTTACGTCGCTCCGTCGGCTGATAGCAGTCGATGCAGTGCCCAGCCGTCGGCGGCGCTGTCCAGACCCGCCACGGCATCGACGATCCGCGATGCGTGAGCCTCACCCCAGATCGGATCGGCGAGTTCGTGGAATTTTGCGAGAACTTCGGCTGAGGTGTACGGGTCTTCCGTGTCGCCGCGGTTGGTCAGCACCTCGGCGGCAAAAGCGGTGCCGTCGTGCAGCGTCACCCGCACACGCGCGGGGCGCAGGCCCGGCAAGCGCGCCGTTAGCGCCGGGTCCTCCCGCACGGTCACTCGCCGCGCCAGTGCGCGCACGACCTCGTCCCGCAAGGCGGCATCGCGGAACGCGGGCACGGTTGCCGCCCCGTTCATCAGGGTGGTCGCGATAGCGAATGGCAGCGAGAACTTCGCCGCCAGCATGTTGCGTGGCTCGGACGAATCGAGTTGCGCCGCCCAGACGTACGTGTCCACCTCGATCGCGGCGACACTGGCCGGCCCGATCCGTCCGCCGGCGCGGTCCACGATCTGCGCCAGCGCGTCGAGCGCGCCATGGGTGTAGCGACAAGCGGCGTGGCGTTTGAAATAGTTGCGTGCGATTTCCCAGCGTGTGCCAAGCTCGGCCACCATTTCCTGCGGTCGGAAATGCTCCGCGATCACCGTGCCATAGACCGTGCCAACCCCGTCCGCCTCGCCCACGAAGCCGGCGGCGGCGAGATCCCAGGCCATCAGGCCAAGCTGGCTGGAGAACCCGGCATAACTGTTGCGCACCGTGCCACCTTCCAACATCGTCCGACGGCTGGTCGTCAGGCCGAGGCTGGAGGCGATGCTGATCGTCTCGGCCAGTTGTGTGGCGTCCGCGCCACCGAGGCGGGCGGCGGCCAGGGCCGCGCCGATTGTCCCCCATGTGCCGTGCGGGTGCATCGTCACGCGCAGCTTCGCCGCGATGCCGACGCGCGCGCCAATCTCGTAGCCGAGCGCGATGGCGAGGAGCAGTTCCTCCCCCGAGGTCCGAGTGCCGGCGGTCGCCGCCAGCACGGCGGGCACCACATGGATCCCCGGATGCCCGCGCGCGTACTGGTTGCCCTCGTCGAGTTCCAGCATGGTGCCGGCCGTCCCGTTGATGAATGCGGCGAGCGGGACAGCAAATCGCCGGGAGGTACCGATCGCAGGGGCAACGCCCGGCGGGCTCTCGCCCCGGCTCGCCTGCCGGTCAAGCAGGGCGCGCATCTCCGGCTCCCGCATTCCGGCCGCGATCACCCCGATCGAATCCAGCAAGACCAGCTTGGTCCGCGCAATGACATCGGCCGGCAAGTCGGCGCATTGCAACTCCGCCGCGAACGCCCCCCATTGCCGCAGCCAATCGGGGCGTCCCTGCGCCAGCAGAACAGAAGCGGGGATCACATCCGGGGTGATAATGGTCATCTGTCCTCACATGCCCAGATAGGCGCGCTTGAGGTCCGGGTTATCACGGATCTCGTCGGCGCTGCCGGCAATGGCATAGACGCCGTTCTCAAGAATGTAGGCCCTCGCTGCGAGATCGAGCGACTGCACGACATTCTGCTCGACCAGCAACACCGGCAGACCATCGGCGTTCAGTCGGGCGATCAGGGTGAACATCTGCTCGACCAGCAGCGGCGAAAGACCGAGCGAGGGCTCGTCCAGAATGAGCAGCCGCGGCTCGGCCATCATACCGCGCCCGATTGCCAGCATCTGCTGCTCGCCGCCGGACAGTGTGCCCGCCGGTTGCGCGATGCGCTCGCGCAGGCGGGGAAACGTCGCGAACACGCGTTCCAGATTCGCGCGGCGGCGCGGCCGGCCCCGGCGATAGCTGCCGAGTTCCAGGTTCTCGCGCACGCTCAGGTTGGGGAAAATTTTCCGGCCTTCTGGCACATGAATCAGGCCGGCGGCGACGATCTCCTGCGCGGTGGCGGAATCGATGCGATGCCCGTCGAAGCGGATCTCCCCGCCCGAGGCCGGCAACACGCCGGAGAGCACCTTGTTCAGCGTGGTCTTGCCAGCCCCGTTGGCCCCCAGGACCGCGACGATCTCGCTGCTGCCCACCCGCATGTCGAGGCCGCGCAGCACTTCCACACCACCGTAGCCGGCCCGCAGGGCGCGAACCTCAAGCACCCGCCACCTCCCCAGCGCGGATGCGCCCGGCAGCACCGTGGCCGAGATAGGCCTCGATCACCAACGGATCCGCGCACACGTCGCGCGGCACCCCGGCGGCAATGACGCGGCCATGTGCGAGCACGTAAACGCGCTCGCACAGGCTCATCACCGCTTGCATCACATGTTCGATCATCAGCACCGTGACACCGCCATCACGGATCACGCGAATCACCGGGATGATGTCACGGATCTCGGAAGGATTAAGACCCGCGAGGACTTCGTCGAGCAACAATACCTTCGGTTCGGTCGCGAGCGCGCGCGCCAGTTCCAGCCGCTTGCGTCCCGCAACAGTCAGGTCGGACGCCGGCCGATCCAGCATCGTCTCCAGCCCCAGGCGGCGCGCCGCCGCCTCTGCATGGTTGATCGCGTCCTGGCGTCGGGGATGGCGGAGATAGGCACCGACCGCGATGTTGTCCCGGACCGTAAGCCCCGCGAATGGCTGCACCACCTGAAAGGTCCGGGCGATGCCCTGGCGTGCGCGCAGATGCGCGGGCTCGCGCGTCACATCGCGCCCCTCGAAACGGATGCTTCCCTTACTTGGAGCGATAAATCCAGAAATGATAGCAAACAGCGTGGTCTTGCCCGCGCCGTTCGGTCCGATCAGCCCGACAATTTCTCCCTCGGCGACGGTCAGCGAAGCACCGTCCACCGCAAGCAGGCCGCCGAACCGTCGGCTCACGTCCGCGACGTCGAGCATCTAGCGTGCTCCACCGGACAGCCGCACCACGCGCAGCCGACGCAGCGAACCGACGATACCGAGCGGCGCGAAGCCGATCGCCGCCACCAACAGCAGGCCAAACAGAACGAGATCCACACCAGTGATATCGCCCGCGAACCCCTTGGTCAGTTCACCCAGCCCATGCAGCGTGAGGGCGCCGATCACCGGTCCAGCCACGGTACCGATGCCCCCGACAATCGCCGCGAGCAGCGCCTCGATGGATATCCACGAGCCATATGCGATGTTGGCATCAAGATAGAGGAAATACTGCGTGTAGAGACACCCGGCGGCAGCGGTGATTGCGGCGGACAGAGTGATGGCGCGCAGCTTGACAGCCAACGCGTCCACGCCAAGTGCTCGCGCCGCTTCCTCGTTCTCGCGCACCGCGGCAAGTTGCGCGCCGAAGCGGCCGCGCTCGATCATGACCGTGAGGAGCAGCACCACAGCCACGCAGACCAGCGCGATCCAATAAAACACCGCACGGCTGGCGAACTGAAAGTTCATTGGGCGAACATCGAGCCGGAGCAGCAAGCCCGCCGCGCCGCCGGTAAAGTCGGCCGCATTCGTCAGGATACGCAACACCTCTGCGAAGGCGAGCGTGACCAGGGCGAAATACGAGCCGCGCAGGCGTGCGCGAAACGCCAGCACGCCGATCACCCAGCCGACGACACCGCCCGCCGCGATGCCGATCAGGCAGGCGATCCAGGCGTTCACACCGCCGCGGATCTGCAAGAGTGCGGTTGCGTACGCACCGGTCCCAAAGAAAGCGGCGTGCCCGAAGGAAAATTGCCCACCGAAGCCGCCCAGCAGGTTCCAGCCCTGCGCCGCCAGTGCCACGATCAGGACCGTGACAAGAAAGTTCAACATCGTGTTCGATGAGGTCGCCCATGGCACCAGCGCCAATAGGCCGATGAGCAGTGCCGGAGGTAGCAGGTCGCGCCCGGTCATGCCTTCGCTCCGAACATGCCCGTGGGCCGCAACAGCAACACAAGAATGAAAATCACGAAGATGCCAAGCTGGCCGAGGCTGTCGCCGAGAAACAGACCGCTCATGCTCTCGACCACCCCGATGAACAATCCGCCCAGCAATGCCCCCGGCACCGATCCCATGCCCCCAAGCACAACGATGGTGAAGGCAACAAGCACAAAAGCGTTGCCGACGCGCGGATTGACATAATACGTCGGCATCAGCAGGCAAGCGGCCACCGCGAGACACGCGCAGCCCAGGCCGAACGTGACAGCGTAGATATGGCGAACGTCGATGCCGACAAGCCGCGCACCCAACTTCTCCCTCGCGACGGCGCGAATCGCCTTGCCGGTATCGGTTGTCGTCAGCAGCAGCCAGAGCAGGGCTGCAACCAGCAGAGCACCGGCAAATCCTATCAGTTTGGCGCGGGAGATCAGCATCGGTCCAAGTTGCACGACCTGGAAGGCAGCGTCGCCCTCCAGCCCACGCGTGTCGGAATGAAACACAGCAAGAAGGCCGTTTTCGATGGCGATCGACAACCCCAGCGTGACCAGCAACATGTTGTTGTCATCACCGTGGCTGGCTGGGCCGATGACAAAGCGCTGCAACGCATAGCCCATCCCGAAGAACACCAACACCAGCGGCGGGATCGCGAGATATGGATCGATGCCGAACGCCGTGGCAAGGCCCCACACGGCAAACATCGCGCAGGTCAGCAAGGCGCCGTGGGCAAAATTGATAATGTGGAGCACGCCATAAACCAGGGTGAGGCCGAGTGCCACCAGCGCGTACACCGCGCCGGTAAGCAGCCCATTCACCACGGCCTCTAAGACAATCTCCGGCGAGTACACGCCCGCTGTTCCCGTTTCGTCTCAGGCCGGGCGCGGGAACACGGGCTTCGCATCAGCGAACTCCGTCGGGAATATCACCTTGATGTCGCCATCCTGAACTTGCAGGTTGACCGGCGCCGCCCCCTGGTTCTGGCCATTGACGAATCGGGTCGGACCATACGGCATAATGTGATCCTTGAACGTCGAAGCGGCGAGCGCATCCACGATCTTACCGCGATCCGCTCCGCCCGCATGGCTGATGGCGTCCGCCACCAGCTTCACGCAGGAATAGTTCAACGGAACATTATAGGCCCATAGCTTCCCGGCATCCTGCACCTGCTTCTTCAGCGCCTGCGCTTTCGGGTTGCGTGGGTCCGCCCAGTGGTTGCAGTCCATGACCGCCGCCGCCGCTTCCGGAAATTCGCGAACGAACCGGTAGTTGGACGCAGCGCCGTTCAGGACGCAGTAGATGCCCTTCGGGCGGATGTGCTGCTGCAACATGGTGCGCGCGAGCAGCACAAATTCGCCGTAATAGCTCGACGGAATGACCAGATCGGGATTAAGCGAACGGATGCGCAGCGCCACGTTGGACATGTCGCGCGCCGGCGTCGGGTGCGCGATTGTCTCCAGAATTTCGAATCCGCGCTTCGGCAGTTCCGTCTGCATCAGCTTGGCGAGCCCGCTGCCGAACAATCCATCCTCATGGACCAGCACCACGGTCTTGGCCGGCTTGCCGGCCGCGTCATTGAGCTTGACGAGATTGTCGAGCGCCACGGACGTCACCATGCCAAAGCCCGGCGCGAAGCGGAATGTGTTGGTCAGCCCGCGCTTAACGATCTGGTCGGACACGCCGACATCGACAATGTATGGCAGGTTGTAACGCGCGGCCGCCTGGCTGGCGGCGAGGCAGATCGGGCTTGCGAATCCGCCGACGATCGCGGCCACGCCTTCGCCTTGCAGGCGCTCAACTTCCTGGGTCGCCGCCTCGGGATTGGAGCGCGCGTCACCGAACACCATCTCGATCTTAGCCCCACCAAGGGCCTGAAGCCCGCCGGCCGCGTTGATCTCGTCGATGGCGAGCTGCGCACCGTGCCGTCCGAGTTCGCCGTCCTGCGCCAACGCGCCAGTCACTGGCTGTAGGATGCCGAGTTTCACCGACGCGGGCTCGGCCCGCAGGATCGCGGGCGATCCGAGCGCGACGGTCGCGGCGCCGGCCCCGAGCAGGGCACGGCGGCTGATGTGCGGGGGGGTGATCACGATGACATTTTCCTCCTTGAAAGGGATGCCCCTGGCTCTGGCTCTCCGGCCTTTGCCGCCACGGATGGCAGGGGTTTCCAGCGGCGCTCACCGAGCGAGCCGATGCGCAGCAGATCCATCTGGAACGAAAACCGGTCCGGCCGATACAGCGCATGCAGATGCTCCACGCCCCGCCCGGACGTGTCGTGCACAATGCGCGTGAGCGAGAGCAACGGCGCACCGATGTCCACTTGCAGCGCCTCCGCGACCTCGGGTCCCGCGAGCGTCGCGCCGATCGTCTGGCTTGCCCGATCCGCCACCACGCCGGAACGTTCGAGCAGTTCGAGCAGCGGCATCGACGCGAGTTCCCCCTCGGAATAGGTGTCGCCGACGCTCTCAGGCACATGCGTGGTCAGCCACGAGAACGGCGCGCCGTCGATCAGGCGCACGCGCACCGAGCGCTGCGTGCGCTGACCAGGGGCAAGGCCGAGCGCTCCAGCGATTGCTTCGGGCGGCGTGACATAGGCGAAGGACAGCAACCGCACGCCGGTGCGCCGCCCCATTTCCCTCAGATGCGCGAACACATCGGACAATTCCGCCCGGACCGCGCGCACCACGCTGCCGCCACGCACGAATGTCCCCACACCGGGCCGCCGCTCGACCGCGCCAACCTGCGCCAACTGGTCCAGCGCGCGTCGCACCGTCATCCGCGAGACGCCGTGCTCGGCCGCGAGCGAAGGTTCCCCCGGCAGGCGCGCGCCCGCCGCGAGGTCGCCCGTGGCGATGCGCTCGCTGAGCAGCAGGTAGATCCTGCGCGCCTTGAACGGCTCGACCGATGCGTCCAAGCCACCCCCCGGTGACGATTTGCTGTATGGAAATCCGGCAAGCATCCTGTCTAGGATACGAGACAGCGCGGTTGCGTCAACCGGAAAATGCCCCGATACTGAGGGCGTGATCGGACACTCCGCGTGGGGAGGCGGTGGCATGGGCAGCGAGGCGCCAAGAACCCTGTTCGACAAGGTATGGGACGCACACACGGTCCTCTCTCGTGAAGACGGGCAGAGCCTTCTGTGGATCGACCGACATTTCGTGCATGAGGGCTCGCACCATGCATTCGGCCAGATCGCCGCACGCGGCGCCGGCGTGGCCCGGCCCGACCGCACGTTCGGGGTCGCCGACCATTACGTGCCGACGCGTGGCCGCGACACCGCGATCGCGAATGAGGCCGTGCGGCGGATGGTCGCACGGCTGGACGACAACACGCGCGCGCATGGCATTCGTCTGTTCGGGCTGCGCGATCCGCGCCAGGGCATCGTGCATGTGGTCGGGCCGGAGCAGGGGCTGACCCTGCCGGGGCTGACCATTGTCTGTGGCGACAGTCACACCTCCACGCATGGCGCGTTCGGTGCGATCGCGTTCGGCATCGGCGCCTCGGACGTGGCGCATGTGCTGATGACGCAAACGCTGTGGCAGCGCCGGCCGAAGCGCATGCTGGTGCACGTCGACGGGCGCGCCGGCCCCGGCGTCGCAGCCAAGGACATCGCGCTATCGATCGTCGCCCGCATCGGCGCCGATGGGGCGCAGGGTCACGCAATCGAATATGCCGGCAGCGCGATCCGGGCGCTTTCGATGGAGGGGCGCATGACGCTGTGCAACCTCTCGGTCGAGTGCGGCGCGCGCTGCGGCATGGTGGCCCCCGACGCGACAACCCTGGCGTTCGTGCGCGGCCGGCCCGGTACGCCGGACGGCGATATCCTCGCCCGGGCCGAGATGGCGTGGCACGCGCTGCCGAGCGATGCGGACGCGGCGTTCGACCAAGTGGTGACACTGGATGCAACGCAGATCGCGCCCGTCGTGACCTGGGGCACCAATCCGGAGGACGCCGTATCGATCACTGCGCGCCTGCCGGACCCGGCGGCCATCGCCGACGCTGGGCGGGCCGCGCATGTTCGCGACGCGCTCGCGTACATGGGGCTTGCGCCCGGGCAGAGTGTGACGGACATCCGAGTGGATCGGGTCTTCATCGGGTCTTGCACGAACAGCCGTATCGAGGATCTTCGTGCCGCAGCCGCCGTGCTGGCGGGGCGCGTGGCGTGCGTGCCCGGACTCGTCTCACCCGGGTCATCGCTGGTGAAGCGACAAGCGGAGCAGGAGGGCCTGGACCGGATCTTTACCGCCGCCGGGCTGGAATGGGCGGAGTCCGGCTGTTCGATGTGCGTCGGTATGAACGGCGATGTGGTGGCGCCTGGCGAGCGCTGCGCGTCCACCACGAACCGCAATTTCAAGGGGCGGCAGGGGCCGGGCGCGCGCACGCACCTGATGTCCCCGGCCATGGCGGCCGCAGCCTGCGTCACCGGCCACCTGACCGACGCGCGCGCGCTGTTGGAGGGCCGCTGGTGATGCAGGCCTTCACTCGCCTGACGGCGACAGCGTGCCCGTTGCCGCTATCCGGGATCGACACCGACCAGTTGATCCCCGCCCGGTTCATGAGCCGCGCACGTGCCGACGGGTATGGCGGCCATCTGCTATACGATCTGCGGTTTCGCGACGACGGCACCCCGATCGAGGACTTTCCGCTTAATCATCCGGAACGGGCGGGCGCACGGATCCTGGTGGCGCGCCGCAGTTTTGGCACCGGTTCGTCGCGCGAGGCAGCGGTGTACGCGCTCGTCGATTATGGCGTACGCTGCGTGGTCGCGCCTAGCTTTGGCGACATTTTCGCAGCCAATGCGGTCAATAACGGCCTCCTTCCCTCCCGCGTGGAGGAATCGGACGGTGAGAGACTACTGCGGCTGCTGGCAACCGGGATTACACAGATCACGATCGATCTTGAGAATTGCCAGATCCACGCCGAGGACACCGTGATGCCGTTCGTCATCGATCCGGTATGGCGCACCAAGTTGCTCAACGGCTGGGACGACATCGACCTGACGATGAGCCGCCTGCCGGAGATTCGCGCCTTCGCCGCCGAGGATGCGACCCGCCGCCCTTGGGCGCAACCCCGTGCGATACATGACACGCCAAGCGTGTCCACGAACGGGCCTCAACCCGTCTGACCAGGGACGCGGCGGAGGGCAATCTCCTCGATCAGCTTGCGCATGAACGCCGCCCCGAATTCTGCGAAGTCGCGCACTTCCAACGCGAACGCGTTCGGCCCGCCGATGACGTTATCCTGGTAATATTTGGTCAGCCCGCCTGGCGGCTGGACATGCGCGAACATGTAGTTCTTCGGGTGGTGATTGATGATGGTCAGGCCATTGATGGTGATACCCGCCACCACCGCCGCGTCGCGGGCCTCCGTCACCGGGCGGCCGGCATTGCTGGTACCGTCGCCGCAGACGTCGATCACTTGTCGCGCACCCGCGAAGCCGCCGTTCGCGAGCACCTGCTCGGCGAACGCCACCGCCTCGCCGAT
>JAKBCB010000045.1 GCA_021808185.1 Pseudomonadota bacterium | reverse complement strand
GATTTGCGCCCCGAGACTGTCCGGCGCGAGCGGGATCGGCAGCGGCTCCGCCGCGTGGGCGGGGTGCGGTGGCGGCGCGGCGGCCCCCGGCGTGGCCGCGGCAGGTGCCACGGCCGGCGCGGGCGAAACCGGCGCGGGCGCATTGCTGGTGGGGGCGGCAGGCTCGGCGGCTTGCGGGCCGGCCGCGGCGGCCGGGACCGGTGGCGCCGACGCGGCGCCCGGGGGGGCTGCCTGGGCGGCGGCGGGCAGGGTCTTGGCCAGCCCCTCCAGCACGGCGAGGAACTGCGCGCGCTTGGCGTTGTCGCGCAGCACGTCGAGCATCTGCCGCGCCTCGGGCGCCGTCAGGGCGGGCGGGGCAGCGGACGGCTGGACAGCGGCAGTCTGGGCACCTGCCTGGGTCGCCGCAGCCCAGAGCAGGATGAAGGCGGTCAGAACAATGCGCACCATGGCGATCAGGCGGACCACGCGCGGGCAGGCCGTGTCAACCGTGGCGCGGCGACGGGGGGGATGGCAAAGCCCGCAAAGCGGCCTAGGTTGGGGCATGAAGACGTTCCTGACGATCCTGGTGGGGATCGCGATGCTGGCGACGCTGGGCGTGCTGGTGGCCGGCATGGTTGGCCTCGTGCGCGGCGGCGGCAACCCGGCGCGGTCCAACAAGCTCATGCAATGGCGGGTGATTCTGCAAGGGATCAGCCTGCTGCTGTTCCTGCTGCTGATGTGGATGCTGAAATCCTAACCCGCCCGCAAATGGCCCACGCCCAACTGGCCCACGCACGCCTGTTGCGCCCCGGCGCCGTTTGACAGGGCGCGCGCGCCCGACCTAACTTCCGCCCGCCCTATTGCAGGTGCGAACAGGGCCGCGTGGACGGGCTTGCGCCGCTGCCGGGTTCCTCTACGCAAGCTCCCGAGCGCCCCGCACCAAGCGTGAACAGCCACTCCAGGAACGGCAAGAAACTCCATGAAGGTCCTCGTCCCCGTCAAGCGGGTCGTTGATTACAACGTCAAGGTCCGCGTGCGCGCGGACGGCACCGGCGTCGAGACGGCCGGCGTGAAGATGTCCATGAACCCGTTCGACGAGATCGCGGTCGAGGAAGCGGTGCGGCTGAAGGAGAAAGGCATCGCGACGGAAGTCGTGGCCGTCTCCCTGGGCATCGCCGCCTGCGCGGAGACCATCCGCACGGCCCTCGCCATGGGCGCGGATCGGGGCATCCTGGTCGAGTCGGACGCGGAATTGCAGCCGCTGGCCGTCGCCAAGCTGCTGGCCGCCATCGCCGGGCGCGAGCAGCCGGGCCTGATGATCCTGGGCAAGCAGGCGATCGATGACGACATGAACGCCACCGGCCAGATGCTCGCCGCCCTGCTGGGCTGGCCGCAGGGCACGTTTGCCTCGAAGCTGACGATCGAGGGCGACGGCATCACCGTCACCCGCGAGGTCGATGGCGGGCTGGAGACGGTGGCGCTGCGGCTGCCCGCCATCATCACCACCGACCTGCGCCTGAACGAACCGCGCTACGCCAGTCTGCCGAACATCATGAAGGCGCGGAAGAAGCCGATCGAGACGCTGAAGCCGGCCGATCTGGGCGTCGATCCGGCGCCGCGGCTGCATCTGGTCAAGGTGGTGGAACCGGCCAAGCGCAAGGCCGGCGTGAAGGTCGCCTCGGTGGCGGAACTGGTGGCGAAGCTCAAGACCGAAGCGAAGGTGATCTGAGATGACCGCTCTTGTCCTGCTCGACCACGACAACGCCGCCATCAAGCAGCCCGCCCGCTCGGCCGTCGCCGCCGCCCTGAAACTGGGCGAGGTGCATGTGCTGGTCGCCGGCCACGGCGCCCGGGCGGCAGCCGACGCGGCGGCAAAACTGCCCGGCGTGGCGAAGGTGATCCTGGCCGACGCCGAGCCGTACGCGCATGGGCTGGCGGAGCCGCTGGCGGCGCTGCTGGTGGCGCTGGCCCCCGGCTACTCACACATCCTCGCCGCCGCCACCGCCTACGGCAAGAACGTGATGCCGCGCGCGGCCGCCCTGCTCGACGTGCAGCCGATCAGCGACATCTCCGCCGTCGTCGATGCCGACACGTTCGTGCGGCCGATCTACGCCGGCAACGCGCTGGCGACGGTGCGCAGCAGCGACACGAAGAAGCTGATCACCGTGCGCGCCGCGAGCTTCGACCCTGTGCCGGCCGAGGGCGGCAGCGCCCCGGTCGAGGCGGCGCCCTCGGTCGATCTGCCCGGCATCTCGCGCTTCATTTCCTCCGAACTCTCGCGCAGCGAGCGGCCCGAACTGACCGCAGCCCGCGTGGTGATCTCCGGCGGGCGCGGCATGCAGAACGGCGAGAACTTCAAGCTGCTGGAGCCGATCGCCGATGCGCTCAACGCCGCCGTCGGCGCCTCGCGCGCGGCGGTGGACGCGGGCTTCGTGCCGAACGACTATCAGGTCGGCCAGACCGGCAAGATCGTCGCCCCCGACCTGTACGTGGCCGTGGGCATCTCCGGCGCGATCCAGCATCTCGCCGGCATGAAGGACAGCAAGGTGATCGTCGCGATCAACAAGGACGAGGAGGCGCCGATCTTCCAGGTGGCCGATTACGGCCTGGTCGCCGACCTGTTCGTGGCCCTTCCCGCGCTGTCGGCGGAACTGGGGCGCGGCTGAGCATGAGCGCCGCCACCCCCGCCATCGCCCGGCTCGGCATCATCGGGGCCGGGCAGATGGGCAGCGGTATCGCCCATATCACAGCGCTCGCCGGGCTGCCGGTGGTGCTGGGCGACGTGAAGCCGGAGGCGCTGGACAAGGCGCTGGGGGTGATCGGCAAGAACCTGGACCGCCAGGTGGGCAAAGGGGCGATCACGGCCGAGGACAAGGGTGCTGCCCTCGGCCGCATCGCCACCAGCATCGACTACGCGGCCTTCGCCGACTGCGACATGGTGATCGAGGCGGCGACGGAAAAAGAGGACGTCAAGCGCGGCATCTTCAAGGCGCTGACACCGCATCTGAAGCCGTCGTGCATGCTGGCCTCCAACACCTCCTCGATCAGCATCACGCGGCTTGGCGCCGGCACCGACCGGCCGGCGAAGTTCATCGGCATGCACTTCATGAACCCGGTGCCGGTGATGAAGCTGGTGGAGGTGATCCGCGGCATCGCCACCGACGAGCCGACGTTTCAGGCGACCGAGGCGCTGGCCGCCTTCCTCGGCAAAACCACCGCCGTCAGCGAGGATTTCCCGGCCTTCATCGTCAACCGCATCCTGGTGCCGATGATCAACGAGGCGGTGTACGCGCTGTACGAGGGCGTGGGCAACGTCGCCAACATCGACATGGCGATGCGCCTCGGCGCGAACCACCCGATGGGGCCGCTGGAACTGGCGGATTTCATCGGCCTGGATACGTGCCTGTCGATCATGCAGGTGCTGTACGAGGGTTTGTCGGACAGCAAATACCGCCCCTGCCCGCTGCTGGTGAAGTACGTCGAAGCCGGGTGGCTGGGGCGCAAAGCCAATCGGGGCTTTTACGACTACACGCAGAACCCGCCGAAGCCGACGCGCTAGCCCTACCGCATCCGCCGCATCGCCCCCGCCGAGGCTTCCCACTGGCGCGCGATGCGGGCGAGCGCCTCCGCCTGCGAGTCCACCGGCGGCAGCTTCGGGCGGGGCGGCAGGTCGATATCGCCGCCGGAGAGGCTGGCTCCCGCGGTCTCGATCCAGCCGGCCCATTCGTGCCAGACGGCGGGGTCGTGGCCGTCCGCGCCGTCCAGGTGCATGGCGGACAACCGGCCGGCCATGCGGCGCAGGGCCGCATCGATGGTCAGGGCCGCGTCCAGATGCCGATGCGCGCCACCGGGTTCCAGCAGGGCGCGCTGCAACGTCGATTCCAGGTTGTTGCTGGCCATGCCGGCGGCCCGCCGCGCCGCCTCCACCTGCGCCATCGTCGCCTCGCGCAGCAGCAGCCCGATTTCGGCGCGGGCATAGGCGGCGTGGGCGCGCAGCGCCGCCGCCAGATCGCGGGCGACGCGCCCCGGTTCCCAACTCGGCCACAGCACCAGCGAGGCGACCACCGCGAGCCCCCCGCCCAGCACCGCGTATAGCGCGCGCATTCCGGCGATGGTCAGCTCGCTTTCGCCCGGCCGGCCGAGTTCGGACAGCAGTACCACGAGCGGCGTCAGACAGGTGATGAACAGGCCGAAGCTCGCCGGGCGGACCGCGAGCGCGATCACCGCCAGCGGGAACAGCGCGGCGGCAATGGTGATCGGCGTGGTGCAGACCGTGGCCACCAGCGCCGCGATCACGCCGCCCAGGATGGTGCCGCCGATTCGCTCCAGCGCGCGCGCGTAGGTCAGCGCCACGTAGGGCTGCATCGTCATGACCAGCATGATGGTCAGCCAATGCCCGTACGGCGTCGGCCGGTGCAGCGTGATGGCGAAGGCCGGGGCGGCTGTCGCGGCGTTGCGCAGCGCATGGCGCAGCGCCTCGGACTGCCAGTTCAGATTGGCGCTGATATTGGCGGCGGCGCGGCGCCAGAGCGGCTCGGCCGGCTGGTCGGTCGGCGCGCCGGGGCGCCAGCCATCGGGCGCGGACAAATTGATCGCGATGCGCAGCCGCTCGGCCAGCACGTCCGCGACCGTGTGCATGGGCGAGCCTTCCGGCGCCGCGCCCGCAATCGCCCGCGTCGCCTGATCCAGCCGCTCGATGCGGGGCAGTTTGTCGGTAACGATGGCACGCGCCAGCACGATCAGCAGCGGCCGGATCAGCCGCAGCATCCGGTCCGCGCAGAGCCGCGCCGCCGGGTCCGGGTCGCTGGCCAACAGGTCCGACAGGCCGATGAGCGCCCCGAACATCTGGTCCACCGCTTCCAATCGAATGAACGTCTGCGCCGCGCGACCGCTGACCGGCCCGTGCGCGCGCACGGTGACGAGCACGGCCGCGCGCGCCCGCTCGATGGCCTCCCGCACCGTGCGGCGATGGGCGCTCGCGTGGCGGTCCCACACCGTCTCGTGCGGCGCCTCGTGGCGCAGCACCAACCGCAGATCGGCAACCAGCCGGGCGAGTTCGCGGTAGGCGTCCGCCACGGCGCGGCGGGCCGGGCCGTACGGGTGCAGCCGCCAGATCACCAGCGTCAGCACCGCCGCCCACAGGCTGCCGCCGAGGAAGGCAAACCCCAGCGCGGCGCCCTGCCCCACGTCGCCGATGGTTCGTGTCAGCGCGAGCACCTGCACCACCGTCAGCAGGTTGCCGACCTGCTGCGCCGGCTGGCCGTGGACGCGGGCAAAGCTGGAACAGAAAATGCCCGCGCAGGCGACCGGGATGACCACGCCGAGGGGCGCGTTGCGCAGCACGCCGAAGCCCACGGTGATCAGCGCGCCGAGCACGCCGAAGGCGAGGATGGCGGGGATGCGCCGGCGGATCGGCCCGCCGGGGTCGCACAGGCAGGTGAGCAGCGCCGCCAGCGCCGCCTCCATCATCGGCGGCCAGTTCAGCGCCTCGTTGACCGCGACGATGACGGCCACCGACAAGGCGGCGCGAAACCCCTCGGCGATGCTGACCTGCCGCAGATCGACCGCGACCAGCGCCCGCAGTCCGCCGAGGGTGGAGCGGGAGGCCGGAGCGGCGCGTGCCTTTCCGGCCTCCATCAGGGTGTCAGGCGGCCTTCGCCATGCCACGCAGCACGTACTGCAGGATGCCGCCGTGGCGGTAGTACGCCACCTCGTCCAGCGTATCGACGCGGCACAGCACCGGGACTTTTTCCGTCGCTCCGTTCGGGCGATGGATCACAAGCGTCAGGTCCATGCGCGGGCTGAGGTTCTCCAGCCCAACGATGTCGAGGATTTCCTCCCCCGTCAGGCCGAGCGTCTTGCGGTCCATCCCCTCTTTGAACGTCAGCGGCATGATGCCCATGCCGACGAGATTGGAACGGTGGATACGCTCGAAGCTCTCGGTGATGACGGCCTTGACGCCGAGCAGCAGCGTGCCCTTCGCCGCCCAGTCGCGCGACGAGCCGGTGCCGTACTCCTTGCCGCCGATGACGACGAGCGGGGTTTTCTCCGCCGCGTACTGCATCGCCGCGTCATAGATCGCCACCGGCTTGTCGCCGGGGACGTGGCGCGTCATGCCGCCTTCGACGCCGTTCAGCATCTCGTTCTTGATGCGGATGTTGGCGAAGGTGCCGCGCATCATCACTTCGTGGTTGCCGCGCCGCGCGCCGTAGCTGTTGAAGTCCTTCGCCAGGATCTGCCGCTCCAGCAGATACTCGCCGGCGGGCGAGGTCTTGCGGATGTTGCCGGCGGGGCTGATGTGGTCGGTGGTGATGCTGTCACCCAGCACCGCCAGGATGCGCGCGCCCACGATGTCGCCGCGCGGCGCGGGCTCCATGGTGATGCTCTCGAAGTACGGCGGGTTGCGCACGTAGGTCGAGGAATCGGACCATTTGTAGGTGTCGGTGCCGCCTTCCACCTCGATCGCCTGCCACTGTTTCGGCCCCTTGAACACCTCGCCGTAGCGCGCGAGGAATTGCGCTCGGGACAGGCTCGCGCCCACCACGTCGGCGATCTCCTTGTTCGTGGGCCACACGTCTTTCAGATAGACGGGCTTGCCATCCTTGCCGGTGCCGAGCGGCGCGGTCGCGATGTCGTCGGTCATGGTGCCGAGCAGCGCATACGCGACAACGAGCGGCGGGGACGCGAGGTAGTTCGCGCGCACGTTCGGATGCACGCGGCCCTCGAAGTTGCGGTTGCCCGACAGGACGGACACGGCAACCAGCTTGTTGTCCTCGATGGTGTCGGCGATGGCGTCGTCCAGCGGGCCGGAATTGCCGATGCAGGTGGTGCAGCCATAACCCACCGTGTTGAAGCCCATCGCGTCGAGGTCGGCGGTCAGGCCCGACTTGTCGAGATACTCCGTCACCACCTGGGAGCCGGGGGCCAGCGAGGTCTTCACCCAAGGCTTCGGCTTCAGGCCGAGCGCGCGGGCCTTGCGCGCGACAAGGCCGGCCGCGACCAGCACCGAGGGGTTCGACGTGTTCGTGCAGGACGTGATCGCCGCGATCACCACGTCGCCGTGGCCGAGATCGAAGTTCTTGCCCGCGACCGCCGCGCGGGTGCCGACATCGTTGGCCACCACGCCGAGGCTTTTGGTCAGTTCGGTCTTGAATGCGGAGGACGCATCCTTCAGCAGCACCCGGTCCTGCGGGCGCTTCGGCCCGGCGAGGCTCGGCTGCACGGTGGACAGATCCAGCTCCAGCACATCGGTGAACACCGGGTCCGGCGTGGATGAGTCGCGCCAAAGCCCCTGCGCCTTGCAATAGGCTTCCACCAGCGCGATGCGATGCTCGTCACGGCCGGACAGGTGCAGGTAGGCGAGCGTGGCCTTGTCCACCGGGAAGAAGCCGCAGGTGGCCCCGTATTCCGGCGCCATGTTGGCGATGGTGGCGCGGTCGGCGAGCGGCAGATCCTCAAGCCCGGGGCCGAAGAATTCCACGAATTTGCCGACCACGCCTTTCTTGCGCAGCATCTGGGTGACAGTCAGCACCAGATCCGTCGCCGTGGCCCCCTCGGGAAGTCTGCCGACGAGACGGAAACCGATCACGTCGGGGATCAGCATGGCGATCGGCTGGCCGAGCATGGCCGCCTCGGCCTCGATGCCGCCCACGCCCCAGCCGAGCACGCCCATGCCGTTGACCATGGTGGTGTGGCTGTCGGTGCCGTACAGCGTGTCCGGATAGGCGAAGGTTTTTCCCTCGATCTCCGCCGTCCAGACGGCTTGCGCCAGGTACTCGAGGTTGACCTGATGGCAGATGCCGGTGCCCGGCGGGACGACGCGGAAATTGTCGAACGCGGTCTGGCCCCAGCGCAGAAACGTGTAGCGCTCGCCGTTGCGCTCGAACTCGATATCCACGTTCTTCTGGAGCGAATCCGCGGTGGCGGACACGTCCACCATCACCGAATGGTCGATCACCAGATCGACCGGCACCAGCGGGTTCACCTTCTGCGGCTTGCCACCCAGGCGCAGAATGCCGTCGCGCATGGCCGCGAGGTCAACCACGGCGGGAACGCCGGTAAAATCCTGCATCAGGATGCGGGCCGGCTTGAACGGCACTTCCTTGCTGGAGGACGCGGCCTTCAGCCAATCCACCACCGCCTGCGCGTCCGCCGCATGGTAGCTGTGCCCGTCTTCGAAGCGCAGCACGTTCTCCAGCAGCACCTTCAGGCTGACGGGAAGGCGGCTGATGTCGCCAAGCTGGCGCGCAGCCTCGGGGAGCGAAAAATACTCGTAGTCGCGCCCATCGACCGTGAGGGTGCGGCGCGTCTTGAGGCTGTCGTGCCCAATGCTCGTCATGCGGATGCTTTCGCTGCGCCGCGCGACGTCACGGGGTATTCCCCGCGGCGGGCGGGACGTGTTTGTTACCTGCGAGCGGCTTAAACCACACAAGCGCCGGCCCGTCCACACGCCGGCGCGGGTAAACTTGTGCAGCGCAGCAAAGCGGGTGAATTCGTGCTTGAAGGCGACGGACTGGCGGTGATCCGGGGCGAACGGCTGGTATTTTCCGGCCTCGGCTTCCGCGTGGAGCCGGGCGGCGCGCTGCTGCTGATCGGCCCGAACGGCTCGGGCAAAAGCACGCTGCTGCGCCTTGTCGCGGGCCTGGTGCGCGCCGAGGCCGGGCGGCTGTCGTGGCAAGGCACCGACGCGCTGGCCGACCTTGCGGACCACGCGGCCCGCGTGGCCTATCTCGGCCATCTCGATGCGGTGAAACCGGGGCTGACGGTGGCGGAAAATCTGTTGGTCTGGGGATTCCGCGAGCGCATCGCCCGCGCACTCGACACGGTGGGGCTGGCGGCCCTCGCCGACTTGCCGGCGAAAATGCTCTCGGCGGGGCAGCGGCGGCGGCTGGCCCTCGCGCGGCTGGCGCTGCGCCCGGCGCCGATCTGGCTGCTGGACGAGCCGACGCTGGGCCTCGACACCGCCTCGGTCGAGCGGTTCGGCGCGATGCTGGCCGAGCACCGCGCCGGTGGCGGAATCGTGATGGCGGCGACGCATCTGCCGCTGCCCTTGCCGGGCTATGCCGAACTGTCGCTGGCGTGAGCCTGTTCCTCACCCTGCTCCGCCGGGAGCTTCGGTTGTCGCTGCGCCACGGCGCCGACACACTGGCCGCCGTGCTGTTCTTCCTGCTGGCGGCCGCGCTGTTTCCGCTTGCCATCGGCCCGGCGCCGGAGACGCTGGGGCGGCTCGCGCCGGGCATCGTCTATGTCTGCGCGCTGCTCGCGGCCCTGCTGCCGCTCGATCGGCTGTTCGGGGCCGACTACGACGACGGCTCGCTGGACCAGCTTTTGTTGAGCGGCCTGCCCGCCCCCGCCGTAGCCGGGGCCAAGGCGCTGGGGCACTGGATCGTCACCGGCCTGCCGCTGCTGGTCGCCGCCGCGCCCATCGCCGTGATGCTGCGCATCGCCGACGACGCGCTGCCCGTCCTGCTGCTGGGCTTGCTGCCCGCGACGCTGCTGCTGTCGCTGTTCGGCACGGTGGGCGCGGCCGTCGTGCTCGGCGCGCGGCGTGGCGGCGTGCTGCTGCCGCTGCTGGTGCTGCCGCTGACCACGCCCGTGCTGATCTTCGGCGTGGCGGCGGCGGACGCGGCGGCCGGGGGGCTGACCCCGCGCCCGCATCTGCTGCTGCTCGCGGCCCTGGCCGCCGCCGCCCTGCCGCTGTGTCCGCTGGCCGCCGGTGCCGCCCTGCGCGGGGCGGCCGAATAGCCGGGCTAGTTGTCCGCGCCGTTGAACAGGTACTTGGCGTACACCATCCCGGTGGTCTGATCGAAGGCCGGCGAGTGCTCGTAGTACAGCTTGCCGCCCAGATGCAGGCTCGGCGAGACCCGGTAATCCACCGTCCCGTGCGCGGTGCCGGAGAACCCGGCCTGGCTGCGGGAGGGGAATTCCGACAACACGCCAGGCACCGCGCTGGCGCCGGATTGCTGCGCGATGAGCTGCGATTGCAGCGCCGAATCCATCGGGTAGTACGGCTGCGCACTCTCGCGGAAGCTGGCGAAACCGGCGGCGGCGCCGACCTCGTACGACAAATCCTCGTCCACCGTTTCCTTGTAGGTCACGGGCACCATCGCGGCGGTGAACGATTGCGGGCTGAAATACCCGCCCTGGCCGAGCGTGAAGTAGTCCTGGTTGTGGGTGTAGCCGAAATAGATCAGGTCGAGCCCGACGCGGACCTCCTGCGAGGGCGTGCGATAGATCGGGTAGCTGCCGCCTGCCCCGGCCTCGAACTCGGTGTTGGTCTGCACATGCGCGCCGGTGTATTCGGCCGCGCCGCCGAGGACGTAGAAATCCGCCCGCCCGGCGCTGAACTCCAGCGTGGCGCGGGCGTGATCCTGCGTCACGCCGCCCCAGCGCTGCCCGGTGCGGGTATCCACGGTGCCGGCGTAGGACAGGATGCTGTCCGTCACCGCGCGGCGTTCGCCGAGCAGGCGCAGGCGGACATGGTCCGTCAGTTGCGGCGCCCATTCCACGCCGCCGACGATGTTCTCCTCGCGGAAGCCCACCGGCGTGGTGCCGATATCGGCGGTCAGGCTGCGGATGCTGTACGACACATCGAGGCCGAGGCCGGTGGCGTTCTGGTCCGCCTGGCCGCCTCCGGGCAGCGTGGTGATGCCGGTGGTGGTGTTGGAGCGCAGGCCGAGCGCGTTGGTGCCGAATTGCTGCTGGTTGGTGATGCTGCCGCCGACCGTGCCGGAACTGAGGATCACCGGCGTCACCGAAAGCTTCAACTGCCCCTGGCCGCCGGGCGAGAACGTCGCCTCCATCGGCACCGTCAATTCGGTGAGCTTGTCGAGGCCCGACTGGCCGGAGCGGTCGCGGAAGCCGAAGCCGCCTTGCATGCTCGGCGCCACGGTGTCGCGCAGGGCGACGATGCTGCGGTCGATCTCCTGCGTCATCGGGTCGGGCGCCACGGCACCGACGACGGGAGGGGTGTCGGCCAGCGAATCGCCGATGCTCCGGCGGAACGGATTGGCGTAGTAGCCCTGCGCGCGGTCCGCCGCCGGGAGCAGCCGGGCCGGGAACGGGTTGGACGCTTGGTCCGCGGCGGCCGGCGGCGGCTGGTAGGCGGGCGAGCGGAACGGCGCCGGCGGATAGCCCGGCGCGGGTTGGTTCGCCTGATCGCGGCCGAGTTCGCGCGCGTTCAGCTGATCCGCGCTGGTCGCGGGCGGGGGCATGTCGCTGCCGCTGGTATCGAGCAGCCGATGCGCCGGCAGCGGCGTGGCCGCCACCGGGGCGGCCACCGGCTGGTAGCTCGGCGCGGTGCCGACGGCGGTGGTCGGCTGCGGCGTGAACGGCGGCGGCACCGAAAGATCGGGGGGCTGATCGGCACCGCCATCGGCGTTCGGCCCGGCGATCGCGGGGAACACCGGGCGCGGCGGGGTCGCCGGCTGATAGCTCGGCGCATCGCCCGGCACGAGGCTGACGCCCGCCTGCGGCGCGCTGTCCGCGCCCGCGTCCGAATTCGAGTAGCCAAGCTGTTGCAGCCGCAATTCGCGCGCCCGCTCCAGGTCGCGCAGCGCGCGGGTGTTGTTGCCGCGCGCCTTTTCCAGATCCGCCGACATCATCCAGGTCTTGGGATCGTTCGGCGTCAGTTGCTGCCCTTCGCGCACCAGCGAATCGGCCAGCCGCCGGTCGCCCATCTGCAACGCCGCCGCGACCGCGCCCTTGCGCGCCTCGACATTGTTCGGATCGCGCCGCAGCAGCGACTGGCTGATCTGCAACGCCTCCCGCGGGTTGCGCGCGCCCTGGTACAGCCGCGCCAGGGCAAGGTTGAGGTCCGGGTTCTCCGGCGCCTGCGCCAGCAGCGGTGCCAGGTGGTCGTAGGCATCCGCCTGCCGCCCCTGCTCGTTCAGCTTGTCCGAGGTGCGCACCGCGAGCCCGTCCTGCAACTGCGCCAGTTGCTGCCGGTCGGCCGTGCTCAGCGCGCGCGCGGTGCCAACCTGCACCAGGATGTCCTGCGCGCCGGTCGGGTCGTCGATGTCCATCAGCGCGCTGGCGTAGCGCAGCTTCGCGCTTGCCGGCTGGCTGGGCGAGGTCGCCTGGGCCGCGATGATCGCGTCGCGCGCGGCGGCCTTGTCGCCGATCCCCCCGAGCGCGCGGGCAATCGCGGCGCCCCGCGCGCCATCCGGGTCCGGGGCCGCCGCCATCATCAGCAGCCGCTGGCGCGCCAGTGGGCGGGACAACATCAAGGTGGAGCCGATCTCGCGCTGCAAATCCGCCTGCATTTGCAGCGAGCGCATCTCCGCCGTGCGCATCGCGGGCGGCAGCCGTGCAACCAGCGCCGCCGCCGCGTCCGGGTCCGACGTTTCATTGGCGAAGACGATGCCGGCCTTCAGCGCGTCCGGTGTCGGGCTGGGGCCGATCGCATCGGCCATCACGCCACGCGCCTCGCGCGCCTGGCCCAGTTTGAACAGCGCGCGCGCCAGATCGAGCCGCAGCCACGGGTTGTCCGGGTCGGCCGCGACGGCGGCGCGGTACAGCGCGGCCTGGGTCGTCGGATCGGTGATGGCATTGGCCTGCTCGCGCAGTTGCAGCGCGCGCGCCTGCCCGACCAGCCGGCTGTTGCCGCCAAGCGCCTGCGCGCGGTCGAGCAGTTCCGAGGCTTCCTGGCTCCGCCCCTCACGCGAGAGCACGCCCGCGAGTCCGACCAGCACCTGCGCGTTGCGCGGCGCGCGCGCCAGGGCGGCGCGATACGTCGCCTCGGCCGGCTCAAGCTGGCCCTGCCGCGCCTGCGCATCGGCCAGCATCGCCTGCAAGCCGGTCACGTCGCCGCCCTGGGCGATCTGGCGCCGCAATTCGCGCTCGGCGCCCGCGAAGTCGCCGCGATTGATCATGGCGACCGCCGGGTTAGCCCCGCCGCCCGGATAGGTCGCGGCGGTCAGCGCGGACTGCCAGCGCCCCTTGTGCGCGGGGTCCAGCGCGATGGCATGCGCCAGCAGCGATTTCGCCTCCGGCAGGTTGCGCTGGCGCAGCCGCACGAGGCCGAGGCCGCCGATGGCGTCCGCATCGTTCGCATCCGCCTGCATGGCCTGTTGGAACAGCGCCGCCGCGTCGGACAGCTTGCCCTTGTTCAGCGCCTCGAACCCCTGGACGCGCGCGCGCACAGCGGGTGTGGCGGCCAGCAGCGGGTTCTTCGCCTGCTCCAGCTTGGTGGCGATGTCGGCGTCGTTCGGGTGCGTTGCCAGATAGGCTTGCAGCGGCTCGATCGCGTCCTTGCCGTCCGGCAGCCAGCCGAGCGCCTGCCGCCAGGATTGCGTCGCCTGCTCGGCCACCGTCGGGTTCTGCGCCAGCGTGGCCAGGCGCTGCACGCCCTCGACGCGGCTTGCCTCGCGGTAGGTCAGCACCTGGGCGTAGGCCAGTTGCGCGCGCAGATCCTGCGGGTTCTGCCGCACCAGCTTGGCCAGCCCTTCCTTGGCCTGGTCGTAG
>JAKBCB010000582.1 GCA_021808185.1 Pseudomonadota bacterium | reverse complement strand
GTGCAGCTGCGCGATGTCGGCGTAGGAGTCCAGCGCCTGTTCGGCGTTCATCGTCGGCAACTGTTGCGCGCGGTGCTGGAAGGCCCGTTCCATCGATTCGGCGTTGTCGCGGATGGTGCGGGCGAAGGCATTCCACGGCCGCGCCTCGGCGGGCGTGATCTTCAGCTGTTCGTGCAGGCTGGCGATGCGCTGATCCACCAGGTCGAAGCGGCGGGGCGCGGTGGCGGTTCGGGGGCTGCTGGCGGCTGGCGCAGAGGCCTGCGCATGGGCCAGCGGCGCGGAGCCGGCCAGCGTCAGCAGCGCCGAAAGGGCGAGTGCGCGGATTCGTTCGTGGTTCATGACGGGTCGTCGGGTTCGGGGAGTCCGGGGCGGGCGCGATACGCGCGTGCCATCTCAATCTCAATATCCTGGCGGCGGTGACGGCGGGTAGTAGGCCGGGCCAGGTGGCGGCGGTGGTGCGTAGTACCCGGCGCCAGGTGGCGGGGGCGGCGCGGCGTAGTACACGCCGGGGGGCGCTGCGGGGGGCGCCGTCGGATAGACCACCGCGGGCGGCGCCTGCATGGCATTGCTCAGCACCGACCCCAGCACCGCGCCCAGCACCGCTCCGAGGATCAGCCCGCCGCCGTTGCCACCGCCGCCACCGCCACCATAGTCGCGCTGCGGGGCCATGCGCGGCGGCGGTCCGCGGCGCTCGGGAGGGCGATAGCCTTGATGGTCGCGGTAACCGCGCCGGTCGTACTGCGCATGGGCGGGAACCATCCACGCCGCCGCCGACAGGGCGACGACCACGAACACCGCGCGCGAGGCCCGTTTCGATTCTGGATTGCGCCGCATGGGGCACCTCCGCAATGTCTGCTGCATTGAGATGATGCGACCGTGGCCCCGCCCCTGGCAAGCCTGCACGTCGCGCCGCGAAGCTGCGTTTTGACTTGACTGCGGCTCCTGCGGCCCGAGCTCGCTGAATCCTGTTGGAAATAACCGACACCACGGGCCGCGCAGTTCGCTTAACTTGCCCGACCTATGAATGACTGCGAAATCCTCGATATCTCGCCGCTGGTATCCGGCGATGCGCCGATCTTCCCCGGCGACCAGCCCTTCGATCTGCGCTGGACAGCGCGCATCGCGGCGGGCAGCGCGGTGAATCTCAGCGCCGTCCACATGTCGCCGCACGTGGGCGCGCACGCCGATGCGCCGCTGCACTACGCCGACGGCGCCGCGCCGATCGATGCCGTGGATCTGCGCGACTACCTGGGCCCGTGCCGCGTGATCCACGCCATCGGCTGCGGTCCGCTGGTCGGCGTCGAGCACCTGCGCCATGCCGAGTCCGACCTGCCGCCGCGGGTGCTGGTGCGCACCTGCCGGCGCGCGGCGACGAGCTGGAACCCGGACTTCAGCGCCTACGCGCCGCGGACCCTGGAATGGCTGGCCGAGCGCGGCGTGCGCCTGGTCGGCATCGACACGCCGTCCGTCGATCCGGCGGCCAGCAAGAGCCTGCAGGCTCACCACGTGTTGCTGCGCCGGGACATGCGCGTGCTCGAGAACCTGGTGCTCGACGCCGTGGACGAGGGCGACTACGAACTCATCGCACTGCCGCTGCGCCTGGCCGGCGCCTGCGCGTCGCCGGTGCGCGCGGTGCTGCGCCGCCATCCTCCCCTCGCGCCCACCCGGAAGCCCGCATGAATCCGACGATCTCCCGAGAAGACTGTGCCGCGCGCGACGTGGCCGACGTGCTGGCGCCGCTGCGCGAGCAGTTCGAGCTGCCCGCCGGAGTCGTCTACCTCGACGGCAATTCGCTGGGGGCCCTGCCGGCGGCGACCTCCGCCCGGCTGCAGCAGGTGCTGGCCGTCGAATGGGGCCGGGGCCTGATCCGCAGCTGGAACGACGCCGGCTGGATCGGCATGGCGCAGCGCGTGGGCGACAAGATCGCCCGCCTGGTCGGCGCCGCGCCGGGCGAGCTGGTGGCGGCGGACTCGACTTCGGTGAACCTGTACAAGGTGCTTGCCGCCGCCGCGACCATCGCGCGCGAGGACGGCGCGTCGCGCCGGGTCATCGTGGCCGAGCGCAGCAACTTTCCCACCGACCTGTACATCGCCGAGTCGGTGGCCCGGCAGCACGGCATGGACCTGGAGCTGCTGGAGTTCGACGACATCGAAGCGCGCCTGCGCGACGACGTCGCGGTGCTGACGGTCACGCAGGTCCATTACCGCAGCGGCCGCATGGCCGACATGGCCCGACTGTGCGCACGGGCGCGCGCGGCCGGCGTGCTGACGGTGTGGGACCTGGCGCATTCGGCCGGCGCGGTGCCGGTGGACCTCAACGGCGCCGGTGCCGACTTCGCGGTGGGCTGCGGCTACAAGTACCTCAACGGCGGCCCCGGCGCGCCGGGCTTCTGCTGGGTGCACGCGCGCCACCTCGCACGCCTGCGCCAGCCGCTCACCGGCTGGATGGGGCACGCCGCGCCCTTCGCCTTCGAGCCCGGCTACCGGCCCGCACCCGGCATCGAGC
>JAKBCB010000044.1 GCA_021808185.1 Pseudomonadota bacterium | reverse complement strand
CCGAAGGCGAGATGCGGGGACAGCATGGACGTGCCGGGGCGGTCGGGGAAATCGCGGGTTGAGTCGTACGCGTCGCGCCGCTCCGCCGCGAAGGCGGCCAGCTTGCGTTGCGCGCTGGCCTCGCCCGGCACCCAGGCGGCGCGCAGGCCGCCGGCCCAGTCCGGGCGCGTCGGCAGCAGGCCCCAGCTTTCCAGCGCATCCGAGGGCGGCGGCGGGGGCGATGGGATGCGCGCGGGTGCGGGCAACGACGGCGCCGGGTCCAGCCGCGCGCGGCAGGCGCGGGCGAACGGGGTGAACACGCCGTACGGGCCGCCGGCCTGCGTGCGGATGTCCGTTCCCGTGAACAGGGTTGTGGTGCGGTGCAGGTGCAGCACGCCCGGCAGCATGCGTTCCAGCCGCGCGATGGCGTCGCGCGCCCATGGCTCGGTGGGGATGCCGGCATGGATCGCCGCCGCGCCGGTCTCGGCGAGGAGGCGGGGAAGCTGTTCGTCGAACCGGCCGCGCCGCAGCACCAGCGGCGCGCCGCGCGCGGCAAGCCCGGCGGCGAGGGCGGCGAGGCTGTGGTGCAGCCACCAGCGCGTGGCGCCGCCGGGCGCCCAGGCGCCGGGGGTGGCCTCGTCCAGCACATACACCGGCAGCACCGGCCGGCCGGTGGCCAGCGCGGCGGCGAGGGCGGCGTTGTCGTGCAGTCGCAACTCCCGGCGCAGCCAGAGCAGGACCGGGGCCGTCATCGGATCGTCTTTCGCATCACGTCGATATACGGTCGCTGCCGGAAACTTGAACCCGGTTACGCCGCCGTGATGGCGCGGGCGCGGCTGGGTGCGTAGGGGAAGCTGAACAGCCGGTCCTTGCCCAGCAGGAACACCCGCCCGCCGCGCGGGAACAGCGCGGCGATCGCCGGGTCGCGCACATCCAGCCCGCCGGTGTAGGCGCCCATCGCCGGCAGCATCAGGCGGCGGCTGTCGAATACGAAGCAAGGGCGGGAGACGGCGGCGGCGGGTGTCCGCACCAGGGATTTCGGGTGGAAGTGCCCGGAGATTTCCCCCAGCGCCGGGCCGGGGCGGCTTTGGTGCACGAAGCACAGTTTTTCCACGCGCCATTCCGCGACGGCACTGCCGGGCAGCCCCTCGGGCGGCGCCGGGTCGTGATTGCCGAGCACCCAGACGAAGTTCTGCCCGGCGGCCATTCGGTGCAACCGTTCGGCATCCTGCGGGTGCAACCGGGCCGACGCCCTGGAATCGTGGAACGAATCGCCCAGCGCCACCACCGTCTCCGGCCGCCAGCGCCGCAGCAGCGCGGCCAGCCGGTCTAGCGTCGCGCGCGTGTCCCAGGGCGGCAGCAGCGAGCCTTGAACGGCGGCGGCCGAACCTTTCTCGAAATGCAGATCGGCGACGACGAGGGTCCGTTGCGCGGGCCAGAACAACGCGCCGTCCGGATCGAGCATCAGGCGCTCGCCGGCGAGGTGGACGGGGGCGGGGGTCATGCGGCGGGGGCGTGTTCGCGATCGTTCATCCGAACAACCTACCCTGTCCCGGCGGCGCGAGGGAACGGCGGCGCGGCCGTGGCGCCTCCACGCGCGCCCGGAACGGGGGCGGCTCGGCTTCGCCCATCGCCTCGGCGACCAGCTCGGCTTCCTCCAGCAGCAGGTCGTCGCCGCTCTGGTTGCGCACGCTCTCGCGGCCGACCTCCAGCAGCACCGGGACCGCCAGCGGCGAGACGCGCGAGAGGACCATGTGGCGGATACGGCCGCGAATGCGTTCGAGCATTCCGGCGATGCGGCCCACATCGGTCAGGCCCCCGGCCGCGTCGGCGCGCGTTGCCCGCAGCAGCAGGTGGTCGGGCTGGTGGCGGCGCAGCACGTCGTAGATCAGGTCGCTGTTCACCGTGACCTGCCGCCTGGTCTTTTTCTCGCCGGGATGGTGCCGCTCGATCAGGCCCGCGATCACCGCGACGTTGCGAAACGTGCGGCGAAGCACGGAGCTTTCCGCCATCCAGGCTTCCAGATCGTCGCCCAGCATGTCCTGGTCGAACAGGCGCGCGACATCGGTCGGTTCGCGGGCGCTCCAGGTCGCGAGAACATAATCCGTTGCCACAAACCCCAAGGGTTGCATCCCGAACCGCTGCATCCGGCGGGTGAGCAGAAGGCCAAGGGTCTGGTGCGCGTTGCGGCCCTCGAAGCAGTAGGCGACGAGAAAGAAGCGGTCGCCGCGCGGGAAGGTTTCCACCAGCAGGTCGTCGCGGCCGGGCAGGCGGGAGACTTTGCGTTGCAGGCCGAGCCATTCCCGCACCGGCTCCGGGAACGCGCTCCATGTCGAGGCATCCTGGATCATGGCGCGCACGCGGTCGGCGAGGTTCGTCGTCATCGGCATGCGCCCGCCGGCATAGGCGGGCACGGCGGGGTCGCCGTCGCCGCCTTCCATCGCCTCCACGGTGGTTTCGCGGATGCGCAGGAAGCGCAGCAGGCGGCCGGCGAACATGAAGGTGTCGCCGGGGGAGAGCATGTTGGCGAAGTATTCCTCCACCTCGCCCAGAACGCCTCCGCCGCGCCCGGCGAGGCGGACTTTCAGCAGCGGTTCCTCGACGATGGTGCCGATGTTCATGCGGTGCTGGCGGGCGATGCGTTCCGAGCGGACATGCACGCGGCCTTCGGAATCGCGGAACAGCTTTCTGTACCGCTCGTAGGCGGAGAGCGCGTAGCCGCCGTCCTCGACGAACCCCAGCGCGTCGTCGAAATCGCGTCGCGACAGCTCCGCGTAGGGCGCGGCGCGGCGGACCTCGGCGAACAGATCGTCGGGCAGGAACGGGCCGGCGCAGGCCACGCCCAGGATGTGCTGCGCCAGCACGTCCAGCCCGCCGGGGCGCGGCGGGTCGCCGTCGAGTTCGCGCGCGGCCACGCCCAGGATCGCGGCCTCGCACTCCAGCACCTCGAACCGGTTGGCCGGCACCAGAATGGCCCTGGATGGTTCGTCCATGCGGTGATTCGAGCGGCCGACGCGCTGCAGCAGGCGGCTGACGCCCTTGGGGGCGCCGACCTGCAACACCTGATCCACGCCGCCCCAGTCGATGCCGAGGTCGAGCGAGGATGTGGCGATGACACCGCGCAGCCGGCCCTCGGCCATCGCCGTTTCCACCCGCTTGCGCTGGTCGAGTTCCAGGCTGCCGTGGTGGATGGCGATGGGCAGCGTCTCGTCGTTGCGCTTCCACAGTTCCTGGAACAGCAGTTCCGCCTGGGCGCGGGTGTTGACGAAGACGATGGTCATACCGGCGGCGCGGATGCGCGCGAGAATTTCGGGCGCGGCCGATAGCCCCATATGGCCGGACCAGGGCAGGCGGCCTTGCGGCAGGATCATGTCGATATGCGGCGGCGCGCCGCCGGTGACTTCGATCAGCCGGACCGCGCCGGGCACACCCCTCGGCGAGACGTAGGCTTCCAGTGGCGCGCGATGCGCGACGGTGGCGGACAGGCCGATGCGCCGGGCTGCTGGCGCCAGGGTGCCGAGGCGGGCGAGACAGAGAGCAAGCTGGTCGCCGCGCTTTGTGCCGGCCAGCGCGTGCACCTCGTCGATCACGACGGCCGAGAGCGTCGCGAACATCGCTGCCGCCTCGGGCAGCGAGATGAGCAGCGCAAGGCTTTCGGGGGTGGTGAGCAGGAAATTCGGCGGCTGCTCGCGCTGGCGGCGGCGTTCGTCGGCCTTGGTGTCGCCGGAACGGGTGGCGATGGTGATGTCCAGCGCCATGTCCGCCACCGGGCGGGCGAGGTTGCGGGCGATGTCGGCGGCAAGGGCCTTCAGCGGGCTGACATACAGCGTGTGCAGGCCGGGGCGCGGGCGCGCGGCCAGATCGACCAGCGAGGGCAGAAAACCCGCGAGCGTCTTGCCGCCGCCGGTCGGCGCGATCAGCAGCACGCTGTCGCCGGCTTGGGCCGCCGCGAGAACGTCGAGCTGATGCGCGCGCGGCGTCCAGCCTTGCCGCGCGAACCACGACGAAAAGGGTTCTACAAGTGTTCCCATCGCACGCCATCAGATAGGGCCTCTGGCGCGGCGTGCAAAGCGCCTCCACATGGCGAGCCATGCCGCATCCCGAAACCTGGCTGAAGGTGACATCCGCCGGCCTGTTCTGCGAGCCGGGCGGGTTCTTCGTCGATCCGCCGCGCGCGGTGGATCGGGCCGTTGTCACGCACGCGCATTCGGATCATGCGCGGCCGGGGCATCGCGCGGTGCTGGCAAGCCCCGAGACGCTCGCGCTGATGCGCACCCGGCTGGGCGAGGGGCAGGCCGGGCTGTCGCAACAGCCGCTCGGTTGGGGGGAGCGCCTCCGCGTCGGCGAGGTCGATGTATGGCTGGAGCCGGCGGGGCATGTGCTCGGCTCGGCGCAGGTGGCGATGGAGTGGCGCGGGTCTCGCGCGGTGGTCAGCGGCGACTACAAGCGCGCGGCGGACCCGACGACGCCGGGGTTCGTGCCCATCCCGTGCGACGTGTTCGTCACCGAGGCGACGTTTGCCTTGCCGGTCTTTCGCCACCCCAGGCCCGAGGCGGAAATCGCGCGGCTGTTGGAAAGCGTGGACCTGTTCCCGGAACGGACGCATGTCGTCGGCTGCTATTCGCTGGGCAAGTGCCAGCGGCTGGTGGCGCTGCTGCGGCAGGCGGGCTGGGAGCGGCCGATCTACCTGCACGGCGCGCATGTGGCGCTGTGCGAGACCTACGCGGCGCTCGGCGTGGATCTGGGCGAGTTGCGGCCGGCGACGGTCGCGGGCAAGGCGGCGCTGGTGGGGGCGATCGTGCTCGCCCCGCCTTCCGCCATCGCGGACCGCTGGGCGCGGCGGCTGGCGGAGCCTGTGGTGTGCTCGGCCTCCGGCTGGATGCGGGTGCGCCAGCGCGCGAAGCAGGGCGGCATCGAACTGCCGCTGGTGATCTCGGACCACGCCGACTGGGACGAACTGAACGCGACGCTCGACGAGGTGGGCGCGCCGGAGGTGTGGGTGACGCATGGGCGGGAGGAGGCGCTGATCCATGCCGCCGGGCAGCGTGGAATCCGAGGCCGGGCGCTGCGGCTGCTGGGGTACGGGGATGAGGAGGCATGATCGCCTTCGCCAACCTGCTGGAGCGGCTGGTGTTCACGCCGGGGCGCAACGCGAAGATCGCGCTGCTGCGGCGGTATTTCGCGACCCAGCCGGACCCGGATCGCGGCATCGGGCTGGCGGCCGTGACCGGCGCCCTGTCCTTCGCCGCCGCCAAGCCGGGGCTGATCCGCGAACTCGCCGCCACGCGGACGGACCCTGAGTTGTTTGCGTGGTCGTACGATTATGTCGGCGATCTGGCCGAGACGGTGGCGCTGATGTGGCCGGAGCGGCCGGTGAACGCGCCGCCGCCGCGACTGGCCGACGTGGTGGCCACGCTGGCCACGGAACATAAATCCGATCTGCCGGGGATTGTCGCCGGCTGGCTCGATGCCTCGGATGCGTCGGTGCGGCTGGCGCTGCTGAAGCTCATCACCGGCGGGCTGCGCGTCGGTGTCTCGGCGCGGCTGGCCAAGGTCGCGGTCGCGGACCTGTCCGAGGGGCGGGTGCGGCCGGACGATGTGGAGGAAGTCTGGCACGGCCTCGCGCCGCCCTATGCGGAGCTGTTTGCCTGGGTCGAGGGGCGCGCGCCTCGGCCGGACCCGGCGCAGGCGCCGGTGTTTCGTCCGCCGATGCTGGCGCACCCGCTGGAGCAGGCGGATTTCGCCGCGCTGGACGCGGCCGACTGGCGCGCCGAGTGGAAATGGGACGGCATCCGCGTGCAACTGGTGGCGACGGATGGCGGCGCGCGGCTGTATTCGCGCGGTGCCGACGACATTTCCGCGGCGTTCCCGGAGATCGTGCAGGCGATACGGTTTCGCGGCGTGCTGGACGGCGAGCTGCTGGTGGTGCGCGACGGCGTGGTGGCGCCGTTTTCCGACCTTCAGCAGCGGCTGAACCGCAAATCGGTCGGCGCCAGGATGCTGCGCGAGTTTCCGGTGGCGGTGCGGCTCTACGACATGCTGTTCGAGGGTGCGCAGGACGTGCGCCAGCTGCCGTTCGACGCGCGGCGGGCGCGGCTGGAGGCGTGGTACGCGGCGGCGCGGCCGGCGCGGATGGATCTGTCCGAACTGATCGCCTTCGACAGCCTGGAGCATCTGGCGGCGCTGCGCGATGGCGCCCGCGCCGCCGCGATCGAAGGGCTGATGCTCAAGCGCGCGGACGCGCCCTATGTGCCGGGACGGCCGAAAGGGCTGTGGTGGAAATGGAAGCGCGAGCCCCTGACCATCGACGCGGTGCTGATGTACGCGCAGCGCGGCCACGGCAAGCGCGGCAGCTTCTATTCCGACTACACGTTCGGCCTGTGGCGAACCGGCGAGCATGGCGCGGACGAACTGGTGCCGGTGGGCAAGGCGTATTTCGGCTTCACCGACGCGGAACTGGCGCATCTGGACCGCTGGGTGCGCAACCACACGGTCGCCCGCTTCGGGCCGGTGCGCGAGGTGGAAAAAGCCTTCGTCCTGGAGGTGGCGTTCGACGCGGCGCAACGCTCGGCCCGTCACAAATCCGGCGTGGCGCTGCGCTTCCCCCGCATCGCCCGCCTGCGCCCGGACAAGCCGGCGGCGGAGGCCGACCGGCTGGAGACGCTGATGCGGCTGGTGGAGAACGCGCCGACCACGAACGCTTGAGCGGGCGGTATCGGGCTTTGCAGCAAGGTTTGCGGCCCATAAGCTGATCCGTGCGGCGCGGGAAACGCGCCAAGCGGGGAGAAACGGAGTGCCGGACGAGTCGGCGAAATGGCCGCGGCGGGGCCTGTTGCGCGGCGCGGGCCTGGCCCTCGCGGCGGCTCCATTGCGCAAGGCGCTGGCGGCCGACGAGCCGGCGCAGGCGCCGCCGCGCTGGATGACCGAACAGGGCGACACCGTGGCGGATTACGGGATGCCCTCGCCCTACGAAAGGGCGGTCATCCGGCGCATTCGCGACAAGCAGAAAATGCCGACCGTCATCTCCACCATGACGCCGTTGCAGGATCTTGTCGGCATCATCACGCCGAACGGGCTGCACCACGCGCGCTGCCATGCCGGCGTGCCGGCCATCGACCCGGATCGGCACCGGCTGCTGGTGCATGGCATGGTGGACCGGCCGATGAGCTTCGGCATGGACGACCTGACCCGGTTTCCCTCCGTCTCGCGCCTGCATTTCCTGGAATGCTCGGGCAACTCTAAATTCTTCAAGGCCGCGCTCATCAAGCCGAACTGGACCGCGCAGGATACGCACGGGCAGGTGAGTTGCGCGGAATGGACCGGCGTGCGTCTGGCCGACGTGCTGGCCGAGGCGGGGGTGCAAAAGGGCGCCACCTGGATGCTGGCCGAGGGGGCGGACGCCTGCGCGATGTCGCGCTCCATCCCCATCGAGAAGGCGCTCGACGACGCGATCCTCGCCTATGCCCAGAACGGCGAGCGGCTGCGGCCGGAAAACGGCTATCCGCTGCGGCTGTTCCTGCCGGGCTGGGAGGGCAATACCAGCGTGAAATGGCTGCACCGGCTGAAGCTGGGCACGCAGCCGTTCGAGACGCGCGACGAGACCGCGAAATACACCGACCTGATGCCGGACGGCACCGCGTTGCAGTTCAACTTCGTCATGGAGGTGAAGTCGGTCATCACCTTCCCCTCGCCGGGCAAGGATCCGAAGCAGCCGGGATTTCACGAGATCGGCGGGCTCGCCTGGTCCGGGCGCGGCCGCGTGGCGCGGGTGGAGGTATCCACCGATGGCGGGGCGAACTGGCGCGAGGCGACGTTGCAGGAGCCGGTGCTGCCGCAATGCCTGACGCGCTTCCGCCTGCCCTGGGACTGGGACGGCGGCCCGGCGGTGCTGCAAAGCAGGGCCACCGACGAGACCGGCGATGTGCAGCCGACGCGCGAAAAGCTGCTCGCCGCGCGCGGGCCGAACTTCATCTACCACTACAACGCCATCCACTCCTGGCGCGTGGCGCCCGGCGGGGAGGTGAAGCTTGCGGTGTGACCGGGTGGTTGGCGCTCCCCCTGCCCTTGCGGGAGGGGGCTTTGCATGGCCGCGGTTCATGGGCGCCGTGGCGGGACTTTTCCTGCTCACGGGCGCCGCCCTCGCGGCGGACCCGCCATATGGGTTCGGCCAGCCGGCGACGCCCGGGGAGATCGCGGGGGCGAATATCGACATCCTGCCGGACGGCACCGGCCTGCCGCCCGGCCAGGGCAGCGTCGGGCAGGGGGCGGCGCTATACGCGAGCACCTGTGCCGCCTGCCATGGCGAGCGCGGCGAAAAGCCGCTCGATGCCACCATGCGGCTGGTCGGCGGCGCGGGGACGCTCGCGACCCCCAAGGCGGTGCAGACGGTCGGCAGCTATTGGCCTTATGCGACGACGCTGTTCGACTATATCCGCCGCGCCATGCCGTTTCCGGCGCCGCGCTCGCTGTCGCCGGATCAGGTGTACGCCGTCACCGCCTACGTGCTGCGGCTGAACGGCGTCGTGCCGGATGGCACCGTGCTGGATGCCGCCAGCCTGCCGCGCGTGCGCATGCCCAACCGCGATGGCTTCATCAGCGCCTACAAGCCCGGCCGCTGAGGCTCACACCCACAGCCAGAGCGTGCCGAGCGCCAGCGTCAGCAGGGTCAGCGGCGCGCCGACGCGAAAATAGTCCCAGAAGCCGATAGCCACCCCGCGCGCGCCGGCCTTTTGCACCACGATCAGATTGGCGATGGAGCCAAGGACGGTAAAGTTGCCGGCAAGCGTGGATGCCATGGCGACGACCAGCCAGGCGAGCTTCGGATCGGCCAGCGGATCGACGAACGGGCGCAGCATCAGCACGGCGGGCACGTTGCTGACGACGTTGGACAGCACGGCGGTGACACCCATCAGCACCGGGACGTGGTCCAGATGCAACCGCCCGACATCGGCGACGATGTCCGGGGTCAGCAGCGCCCGCTGGGCGCCGGCGACGATGATGAAAAGCCCGGAAAACATCAGCAGCAGCGACCAGTCGATGTCGGCATAGACACGGGCGCTTTTCATCCGCCGCGTCAGCAGCAGCAGCCCGCCCATCAGGATCGCGGCCTTGGCCGGCGGCTGGCCGGCGAAGAACAGGGCCACCATCACGCCCGTGGCCAGCAGCGCGCGCCAGACCAGCGCCGGATTGGCGCGGATCACCGGGGCCTCCGCCAGCAGCGGGCCGGTGCCGAAGAACTCCCGCCGGTGGAACAGCACGATCAGCGCCGCCGTGACCGCGAGCCCGGCCAGTGCCACCGGGCCGAGGGCGAAGGCGAATTGCGCGTAGGGGATGCGCGAGAACCCGCCGATCATGATGTTCTGCGGGTTGCCGGTGATGGTGGCGACCGAGCCGACATTGCTCGCCATGGCCACGGCCAGCAGATACGGCATCGGCTTGCGGCCCATGCGCAGCGTGATCTCCAGCACCAGCGGCGCCAGCACGAGGCAGATCGCGTCGTTGACGAGGAAGGCCGAGAACACGCCGGAGGTCAGCGTCACCGCTGCCAGCAGCACCAGCGGGCTGTGCGCGCGGCGCATGACCCAGGCCGTCGCCAGCGCGAAGAAGCCGGACAGCCGCAGGCTTGCCACCACGATCATCATGCCGAGCAGCAGCGTGAGCGTGTCCAGATCGACGGCACGATAGGCGTCCGCCAGCGGCAGCACGCCGGAACCGACCATCAGGCACGCGCCAACGAGCGCGACGCCGGCGCGGTCGATGCTGAGGCCCGGCACCTTGCCGATGGCCAGCGCCACGTAGCTGCCGACGAAAATCGCGGCGGCCGCGAGGGTGCGGGTGCGCTGGTCCAGCGCCGCTTGGGCGGGCACCAGTTGCGGGACGACGGCGGCGACGACAGCAATCAGCACGATCAGGACCGCGACGCCGACGCCGAGCAGCCCGGGCCAGCGGCGGCGAGGGGGCAGGGCCTTGGCCAGCGGTGGCCGGCTCGCGTGATGGGTGCTTGCCATGCGGGCTTACGCGGAGGGGCGCAGGGGCATCATTGCCCCGGCCCCGGCGTCCGTCACGTTCATTCGCTGGCCTCGCTTGGCGTGTATGTCAGAAAAGGCCCGAGCGATGCCCGACCCATGATAGAGTAGGAAATAATGAGCGCGGAGAACGACGTCCAGTGCCCCGGCCTCATGCTTTGACGAGCGGGCGCTTTGCGGTCGGGCAAGATCCGCCCAACATGCCCGGAACGCCCGGCTGCCAGCCGGTCGCACGGCCCAAGCCGGGAGGAACCGACGATGTGCCGCCTGTTCGCCACGCAAGATCCCGCGACCTACACCTCCGAGACGCGGGCGGTGCGCCTGCATGGCCATGCCACCTCGATCCGGCTGGAGGCGGCGTTCTGGGCCACGCTGGAGGAAATCGCCGAGCGCGAGGGCATGCCGCTGTCGCGCTTCGTCGCCACCCTGCATGACGAGGTGCAGACGCTGCAAGGCGATGTGGGCAATTTTGCCTCGTTCCTGCGCGTGACCTGCCTGCATTACCTGCGTCATATGGAATTGCATACAGCGCACGTCGCCGCCCGCAACGCCATCCTGCGCGAGCCGGTCGCGGGCGAGATGTCGTAGCCCGCTACTACCCGCCCGCCGCGCGGCGCTCCTACGGTCCTTGCGTGACCGGCCGGCCTGAATGGCCCGGCACAAGGGGGAGGGCGCATGCGCACGATGGCCGTCGTCTTGGGTGTTGCCGTGGGGGCGCTGGCGTTGCCGGCCGCCGCACAGATGCCGTTGCCGGACGACTCCTCGGCCCCGATGGATGGGGCGACGCTTTTCCTCAATCAATGCGGGACTTGCCACACGGTCGAGCATGGCGCGGCACCGCGCCAGGGGCCGAATCTGGCGGGCGTCGTTGGCCGCAAGGCGGGCTCGCTGCCCGGCTTCACCTATTCCGCCGGCTTCGCCAAGGCCGGCTGGACCTGGGACGCGGCGCGGCTGGACACGTGGCTGAGCAACCCCCAGGCGATGATTCCGGGTGCTGTGATGCTTTACAAACAGGCCGACCCCGCAACCCGGAAAACCATCATCGACTGGCTGAAGGACCAGCACTGACATGGCCAAACCGATCCACGCGATGCTGCGGGTGCTCGACGAGGCGCGCTCGGTGTCGTTCTACCGCCGCGCATTCAACATGACGCCAGCCGACCGCTACGGCTTCGACGGTTTCACGCTCGTCTATCTGCGCGCGCCGGAAAGCGAGTTCGAGATCGAGCTGACCATCAACCACGGGCGCACCGAGCCCTACACGCTCGGCGACGGCTACGGCCATATCGCCGTCTGCGTGGACGACCTGGACGCCGAGCACGCGCGCTTTGTGGCCGAAGGGCTGGCGCCGAACCCGATCAAGGAATTCCACCGCGACGGGGCGTTGATGGCGCGCTTCTTCTTCGTCAGCGACCCGGACGGCTATCGCATCGAGGTGCTGCAACGCCACGGCCGCTACCGCTGAAACAGACAAGAAACCGAACGGAGGAAACATCATGAGAGACGTTGACAGGCGTACGCGGGTCAGCCGGCGCGTCTTCCTGCGCGGTGCCGCCACGGCGGCGCCGGCTGCGGCCGTGGCGGCGGCGGGGGTGACCATCACGCGTGAGGCGGCGTGGGCGCAGAACGCGAAGAACCTTGTGCCGCACACGATGGCGACGTTGGTGAAGGCGGCGCGCGACATCTTCCCGCACGATCACCTCGCCGACACCTATTACGTCACCGCCGTCAGCGGCTGGGACGCAGCCGCCGCGAAGGACGAGACCCGCGCGATGATCGAGGGCGGCGTCGCCCGGCTGGACGAGGACGCCAAGGACCGCTTTGGCGTCGCCTATATCGACGTGCCGTGGGAGGAGCAGCGGCTGGTCGTGCTGCGCGCGGCCGAGAATACCGCGTTCTTCAAGCAGTTGCGCGGCGGTCTCGTGGTCTCGCTCTACAACCAGAAAGCCGTGTGGGCGAAGTTCGGCTACGAGGGGTCTTCCGCCGACAAGGGCGGCTACATCCACCGCGGCTTCAACGACATCGACTGGCTGCCGGAAGTTTGAGTCAGGGAGCGGGAACATGGCAAATTTCGATCTGAACGACGACAGCGTCGTCTGCATCGTCGGCTCCGGCGCGGGCGGCGGCACGCTCGGCAACGAGCTGGCGCAGCGCGGTGTCAAGGTGGTGATCCTGGAGGCCGGCGGACGGCACGAGATCGCCGATTTCGTCAACGACGAATGGGCGAGCTTCGCGCAACTGGCCTGGAAGGACACGCGCACCACCTCCGGCACATGGCGGGTGCATCAGGACTTTCCGAATCTGCCGGCCTGGATCGTCAAGGCGGTTGGCGGCTCGACAACGCACTGGGCCGGCGCCTCGCTGCGCTTCCAGGAACATGAGTTCAAGACCCGCACCACCTACGGCGCGCTGCCCGGTGCCAACCTGCACGACTGGCCGATCACGCTGGCGGAGATGGAGCCGTACTACGCCAAGGCCGAGTTCAAGATGGGCGTCACCGGCACCAACGACATTCCGCGGCTGCCGGGCAACAACAACTTCAAGGTGCTGGCGGCCGGCGCCAAGAAGCTCGGCTATACCGAAGTCCACACCGGCAACATGGCGATCAACAGCCAGCCGCGCGACGGGCGGGGCGCCTGCCAGCAGATCGGTTTCTGCTTTCAGGGCTGCAAGTCCGGCGGCAAGTGGTCCACGCTCTACACCGAAATCCCCAAGGGCGAGGCGACGGGCAACCTGGAAGTGCGGCCCAACGCGATGGTCGTGCGCATCGAGCATGATGAGTCGGGCAAGGTGAACGGCGTCGTCTATGCCGACGCGAGCGGGGCGCTGCACAAGCAGAAGGCCCGCGTCGTCGCGGTCGCCGGCAACTCGATCGAAAGCCCGCGCCTGCTGCTGAACAGCGCGTCCGCGAAGTTTCCGGACGGGCTGGCCAACAGTTCCGGCCAGGTCGGGCGCAACTACATGCGGCACATGACCGGCAGCGTCTATGCGACGTTCGAGAAGCCGGTGCACATGTATCGCGGCACCACGATGGCCGGCATCGTGCGCGACGAAGCCAGGCTGGATACCAAGCGCGGCTTCGTCGGCGGCTACGAGCTGGAAACGCTCTCGCTCGGCCTGCCGTTCATGGCGGCGTTCCTCGATCCGGGAGCCTGGGGCCGCAGCTTCACCTCGGCGCTGGACATGTACGCCAACATGGCGGGCATGTGGATCGTCGGCGAGGACATGCCGCGGGAGACCAACCGCGTCACGCTCGACCCGGTGGTGAAGGACAAGAACGGCATGCCGGTGGCCAGCGTGCATTTCGACGACCATCCCAACGATGTCGCCATGCGCAACCATGCCTACACGCAGGGGGCGGCGATCTACAACGCGGTGGGGGCGACGCAGACCTTCCCCACGCCGCCGTACCCGAGCACGCACAACCTCGGCACCAACCGGATGAGCGCGAACGCGCGCGATGGCGTGGTGAACAAGTACGGCCAGACGCACGACATCAAGAACCTGTTCGTCTCCGACGGCAGCCAGTTCACCTCGGGCGGCGCGGAGAACCCGACCCTGACGATCGTCTCGCTGGCGATCCGTCAGGCGGAGACCATGGCCGGCATGATGTCGCGCGGCGAAATCTGACCGGAGCC
>JAKBCB010000581.1 GCA_021808185.1 Pseudomonadota bacterium | reverse complement strand
CGCCAATTTCGCGCTGGTCGCGCCCGGCTATTACGCCGGCATGGGCTATGGCGTGCCGGCCGGGCTGGGCGCCTGCGTCGCCGCCGGCGCGCGGCCGCTGGTGCTGGTCGGCGACGGCGCCTTCCAGATGACCGGGTTCGAACTCGGCAACTGCCGCCGCTACGGCTGGGACCCGATCGTGATCGTGTTCAACAACGCAAGCTGGGAGATGCTGCGCGTGTTCCAGCCCGAGTCGCGGTTCAACGACCTGGACGACTGGGGCTTCGCCCGGCTGGCCGATGCGCTGGGCGGGGACGGCGCGCGGGTGGCGACGCGGGCGGAACTGGCCGCCGCCCTGGCGCGCGCGCACGCCACGCGCGGCCGGTTCCAACTGATCGAGGCGATGCTGCCGCGCGGCACCACCTCGGACACGCTGGCGCGGTTCGTCGCCGGCTATGCGGCGCAGCGCCGGCGGCTCACTCCGCCGCCGGCTGCCGCCGCTCCTGGATGACGGCGGTCACGGCCACCCAGACCAGCCCGGCGATGCCGAGCGCCGACAGCGCGCGCAGCGGGCCGAGCCGGTCGGCCAGGAATCCGGCCAGCAGCATCCCGAGCGGCCAGCAGCCGACCGCGGTGGTGATCAGGCCCATCACCCGCGACCGCGCCGCCTCGGGCGTTTCGGTCAGCGCGATCGTGGTCTGCTCGTTGGAATAGACGGCCAGCCCCAGCCCGCCGGCCAGCAGCAGCAAGCAGCTCGCCCAGAATCCCGTCACCAGCGTCATCGCCGCCAGCGCCGCGAGGAACCAGGCGGAGGCGACCAGCAGCAGCCGCACCGGCCGGCCCGGCGGCACGCCGAACAGCGCCAGCACCGCCCCGCCCAGGCTCGCCCCCACCGGCTCGGCCGCCGCCAGCGCGCCGATCAGCGCCGCCGAGGCGCCGAACACGTCGCGCCCGACCGGGGCGACCAGGGCGGAATAGGCGAAGCCGAACAGGTTCTGCGCCATCGTGACCAGCAGCACGGTGGACAGCACCGCCGACCGCCGCACCAGCCCCGCCGCCTCGGTCAGATCGGTCACCACCGCCGCCACCGACAGGGCGCGCCGCGGCTGGTGATGGCGCACGCACACCACCATGCCCACCGCCAGCAGGTTGAACAGCGCCGAGGCCGCGAAGGTGCCGCTGACGCCCAGCCCTTCATAGGCGACGCCGCCCAGCAGCGGCCCGACGAACCGGCTGGCCGAGCCGGTCAGGCTGTCCAGCGCGATCGCCCGCGCCGTCAGCCGGGGCACCACGCATTCTCCCACCATGCGCCGCCGCGCCGACATCTCCGTGCCATAGACCAGGCCGCTGGCGACGCTGGCAGCGAACAGGTGCCAGGGCGCCAGCATCCCCTTCCAGGCCAGCACCGCGATCGCACCGGCCGCCACGGCGCTCAGCAGCGTGCCGCCAGCGATGATGGCGCGGCGATCGAAGGCATCGGCCAGCACGCCGGCCAGTGCCGCGGTGAAGATCAGCGGCAGGCTGCGCGCCGCGGAAACCGCGGCGACCGCCATCTGCGAGCCGGTCGCGTCCAGGGTGAACAGCGCCGCCGCCAGCACCTCCAGCCAGCGCATCGCATTGCCGATGCCCCCGACCCCCCAGAGCAGCAGGAAGTCGCGCGAGCGGAGGGTGTCGGCCTGCGGCGTCACGCCGGCCGGCAGGGCGGCGGGCAGCACGGTGCTCAGGCGCCGGGGTCCGCGATCCGCCGCACCGCCGACCGGCGGCGCTGCGCATAGCCGGCGATGCCGATCGCCACGATCAGGGTCGCGCCGTTGAACAGCGGCTCGACGAAGAAGGCCGCGCCGAACTGCTGGATGCCGGAAATCCCGACCGCCAGGATCAGCACGCCGATCAGCGTGCCCCAGACGTTCACCCGCCCCGGCTTGATCGTGGTCGAGCCGAGGAAGGCGCCGACCAGCGCCGGCAGCAGGTATTCCAGCCCGACGCTGGCCTGGCCGATGCGCAGCTTCGACGCCAGCACGACGCCGGCGAACGCCGTCAGCACGCCGGAGGCGACGAACACCAGGATGACATAGCCGCGCACCGGGATGCCGTTCAGCGCCGCCGCCTTGGGGTTGGCGCCGATGGCATAGAGATGCCGCCCGAGCGGCAGCCGTTCCGTCACCAGCCACAGCACGATGGCGATGCCGACGACGTAGAACGCCCCGATCGGCAGGCCGGCGACCCAGGTGGCGTTGATGGCGATGAACCCGTGCGCCAGCGGTCCCATGATCTGCCGCCCGTCGGTGTGCCACATCGCGATGGCATACAGGATCGTGCCGGTGCCGAGGGTGGCGATGAAGCTGTCGATCTGCGCCACCTCCACCAGCAGCCCGTTGGCGAGTCCCACCGCGGCGCCGGCCAGCAGCGTCAGTGCCACCGCGACCGGCCAGGGCAGCCCGTAGGTCACCTGCAGGGTGATCGCCATCAGGTGCCACAGCACGATGCCGTAGCCCACCGTCAGGTCGATGCGGCCGGCGATCATCGGCAGCATGGCGGAC
>JAKBCB010000580.1 GCA_021808185.1 Pseudomonadota bacterium | reverse complement strand
GGCGGGTTGCCGGCGGCATAGCTGACCTGGTAGAGCGCGAAGCCGCCGGTGGCGACGGCCGTGCAGACCGCGATCGCGGCCACGAGCTTGGAGTTCTTCATGGTGTAGTGTCTCCTGATGTGCAATCCAGGCAAATCGATCAGACAGCCTGCATGATCCGCCCCCGTTCTTAGGGCGGGCTTAAGAGTAGATTCCCTACGAGGCGTGCGCGAAGTCTTGAAGCCGTGCCGGCGCCGGGCGTAGGGTCGGGGTGTTGCGTGGGGGTGTTGCATGTTGCGCCGCGCTTTCCTCGAAGATTGCCTGAAAGGATCTCCCGATGCTCGAATCCCCAATGATTCCCCGGATTTCGCGCCGCGTGCTGCTGCTGGCGGCGCTGGCGCTAGCCGTTCCGTCGCTGGCCGCGACCCTCCCGATGCTGCTGCCGGTGGCCTCGGCCGATCCCGTGCTCCAGCCTTCGGGCGTGCTGCAGCTCGAGGCCCGCGCCGGCGCCGAGGTCGTGCCCGACCGCACCGTGGCCACGCTGGCCGCGGTGGCGCAGGGCAGCGACATCGCCAGGCTCAATGCACAGGTGGCGAAAAGCCTCGACGAGGCGCTGCGCCGGGCCCGCGCGGCACCGGGGGTGCAGGCGGCCACCGGAAGCGTCGGCACCGCGCCGCGCTGGCGCGACAGCGGCGGCACGATGCGCCAGGACGGCTGGACCGTGACCGCGGTGCTGACGCTGCGCGCGGCCGACCCGCAGGCGCTGTCCGGGTTGCTGGGCGAGCTCGGTGGCAGCCTGCAGCTGCAGTCGGTGCAGGCCGAGATGTCGGCGGCGCAGCGCCAGCACGAACTCGACCAGTTGAGCGCGCGCGCGATCGCCGCGTTCCGCGCGCGTGCGCAAGCCGCCGCGCGGGACTTCGGCTACGCCGGCTACACGCTGGGCCAGGTGCAGCTCAGCGGCCTGCAGGGCAGCGAGCCGCAGCCGCGCCCGCTGCTGCGGCAGATGCTGAACGCACAGCCGATGGCGCAGCCGGCGATCGCGGTACAGCCCGCGGGGCAGGAAGTCGGCGTCAGCGTCAGCGGTACCGTGCAACTCGTGCGTTGACGTGGTGCGCGATCAGGCCGCGCCGGCGCCGGCCGCGCTGCGCGGCAGCGCGGGCTTCGACACGTGCAGGTCGGGCAGCAGCGCCGCCAGCAGTCCGATCAACGGCAGGAACGAGCAGACCTTGTACACGCCGACGATCCCGATCACGTCGGCCAGTTGGCCCAGCGCGGCAGCACCGATCCCGCCCAGCCCGAAGGCCAGGCCGAAGAACAGGCCGGAAACCGCGCCCACCTTTCCGGGCATCAGTTCCTGCGCGTAGACCACCATGGCCGGGAAGGCCGATGCAAGCACGAAGCCGATGATCGCGGTCAGCAGCGCCGACGTGCCGAGCCCGACGTAGGGCAGCGCCAGCGTGAACGGCGCCACGCCGAGGATCGAGACCCAGATCACGCGCTTGCGCCCGATACGGTCGCCGATCGGGCCGCCCAGCAGCGTGCCCGCGGCAACCGCGGCGAGGAAGATGAACAGGTGCAGCTGGGCGTCGCGCACGCTGATGGCGAAGCGCTTCTGCAGGAAGAAGATCAGGTATGAATTGATCGACGCCAGGTAGAAGAATTTCGAGAACACCAGCGCCAGCAGTACCGCCATCGTGCGCCGCACGACCGCCGGCTCGTGGGTCTGCACCGGGTGGGTCGCGGCGCGCTTGCGTGCTCCGCTGATGTGGTGGCTGGCCCAGCGTCCGACCAGCGCGAGCACCACCATGCCCAGCAGCGCCGCGGCGGAGAACCAGGCGATCGAGCGCTGGCCGTGGCTGACGATGATCGCGGCGGCCAGCAGCGGGCCCAGCGCGCTGCCGGCGTTGCCGCCGACCTGGAAGATCGACTGCGCCAGGCCGTGACGCCCCCCCGAGGCCATGCGCGCGACGCGCGAGGACTCCGGATGGAAGATCGACGAGCCCATGCCCACGCAGGACGCGGCCATCAGCACGTGCGGAAAACTGTCGGCGCGCGACAGCAGCAGCAGTCCGATGAAGGTGAAGCCCATGCCCAGCGACAGGGAATAGGGGCGAGGCTTGCGGTCGGTGTACAGGCCGACCAGCGGCTGCAGGATCGATGCGGTGATCTGGTAGGTCAGCGTGATCAGGCCGATCTGGCCGAAACTCAGGTGCAGGTTGCCCTTGAGCAGCGGATAGATGGCCAGCATCAACGACTGCATCATGTCGTTGAGCAGATGCGAAAGGCTGATGGCGCCGAGCACGGAAAAACGCGTGCCTTGGATGGCGCCTGCGGCGTCGGACTGGGACATGCGGGGGCGTTGGAATGGGGACGGATGCCGCCGCGCGCGCGGCGGCGGATCAGGATGAAGACTGTACGCGCTGCGCGGCTTTCTTGCCGAAGGCGCCCCCGCGCCGCGGCGCGCCCCTCAGGCCGCGCGCGCGGGGGCGGCGCAGCCGTAGGCGCTGCCGAAGTCCTGCAGCAGCTGCTCGAGGCTGGCAGTATGG
>JAKBCB010000579.1 GCA_021808185.1 Pseudomonadota bacterium | reverse complement strand
GTCGGCCGGCAGGTGGCCGAGGCGGTGCAGTTGCACACGCCGATGGCCAACGGCGACCTGCGCAAGCGGGTTGTCGAGCTGCTGTGCCAGGCCGGGTTCGCCGATGCCGAGCACCGGTTGTCGGCCTTCCCCCACCAGCTTTCCGGCGGCCAGCGCCAGCGCGTGATGATCGCCATGGCGCTCGCCAACGACCCGAAGCTGCTGATCGCCGACGAGCCGACCACGGCGCTGGACGTGACCATCCAGGCGCAGATCCTCAAGCTGCTGGCCGAGCAGAAGCAGGCGCGCGGGCTGGCGCTGCTGTTGATCACCCACGACCTCGCCATCGTCCGCCGCTTCGCCGACCGCGTCTGCGTGATGAAGGAGGGGCGGGTCGTGGAGGCGGGGCGGGTGGTGGACGTGTTCCTCAGCCCGCAGCATCCCTATACGCGCCTGCTGCTCGCGGCCGAGCCGAAGGGCACGCCGCCGAAGCTTCCCGCCGCGCCCCCGACCGTGATGGAGACGCGCGACATGCGCGTGCATTTCGCCATCTGCCGCGGCGTGCTGCGGCGCACGGTCGGGCACGTGAAGGCGGTGGACGGCTGCTCCATCCATGTCCACGAGGGCGAGACGGTTGGATTGGTGGGCGAGAGCGGGTCGGGCAAGTCCACCATGGGCTATGCGATGCTTGGCCTGGTGCCCGGCCAGGGCGCGACGCGGTTCGAGGGGCGCGACCTGTCCCTGCTGTGCAACCGCGACATGCGCGAACTGCGGGCACGCATGCAGATCGTCTTCCAGGACCCGTACGGCAGCCTGTCGCCGCGGCTGCATGTCGGCGAGATCGTGGCCGAAGGGCTGGCGGTGCATGAGCCGAAGCTGACCGCGGCGGAGCGTGCGCGGCGCGTCGCCGAGGCGCTGGAGGAGGTCGGGCTGCCGGCGGAGGCCGCGCATCGCCATCCGCACGAGTTCAGCGGCGGGCAGCGCCAGCGCATCGCGATCGCGCGGGCGATGGTGCTGAAGCCCCGCTTCGTGGTACTGGACGAGCCGACCAGCGCGCTCGACATGTCGGTGCAGGCGCAGATCGTCGATCTGCTGCGCCGGCTGCAACAGGATCATCAGCTCGGCTACCTGTTCATCAGCCACGATCTGAAGGTGGTGAAGGCGCTGGCGCACCGCATCGTGGTGCTGCGGCACGGCCGCGTGGTGGAACAGGGACCCGCCAGCCAGGTGCTGGCGCTGCCGCAGGCCGATTACACGCGCGCCCTGATGGCCGCAGCCTTCGCGTTGCAGGCGGATGAGAGCGGGGTGGTGGCGGCGTGATCACGCCACTGTGCCGCTCCGTGCTTGTCTCCGGCCCCGCGGCCAACTAACTGAACGCGCTATGAGCGATGACCCTATGATCCCCGACCCGATGCGGGAGCCGGCGGTGCCCGCGCCCGAGCCGACCACGTCGGACGAACTGATGCAGGCCGCCGCCCAGCGCATCGCGGCGCTGGAGGCCGAGCGCAACGACTTCAAGGACCGCTGGATGCGCGCCGAGGCGGAGATCGCCAACGTGCGCGCCCGCGGCAAGCGTGAGGTGGACGAAACCCGCCTGTTCGCGGTGCAGAAATTCGCCCGCGACGTGGTGGAAGCGGCGGAAAACATCCGTCGCGGCCTCGACAGCCTGCCGCCGCCCGCGGAGGGCGAGCCGGAGGTGGTGGCACGGATGCGCGACGGGTTCGCGGGCGTGGAGCGCGGCGTGCTCGGATTGCTGGAGCGCAATGGCATCCGGCGGGAGGACCCGACCGGCGCCCTGTTCGACCCCAACCTGCACCAGGCGATGGCCGAGCAGCCGACCGATGAGCACCCGCCCGGCACCATCATCCAGGCATGGACGCCGGCCTGGACACTGAACGGGCGGCTGCTGCGTCCCGCCATGGTGGTGGTGGCCAAGGCGCCGGCAGCCAGCGAAGGCGCGCGGGTCGATACCGTCGCCTGACGCCGCGTCTGCACAAATTCCGCGCACCCCGCCCTTGCCCCGGCGCGTCACGGTCAATACATCGGGTGCAGACAATCTCACCTTGGGGACGAGGGCGGTGCCGCGCCGGGCCGCCCGGGTCCGCTGCAAAGGAGCGTATCAGCGATGAGCAAAGTCATCGGCATCGACCTCGGCACGACGAACTCGTGCGTGGCGATCATGGAGGGCAAGGATGTCCGCGTGATCGAGAACGCCGAGGGTGCGCGGACGACGCCCTCGATCGTCGCGTTTTCCGACAACGGCGAGCGTCTGGTCGGTCAGTCCGCCAAGCGTCAGGCCGTCACCAATCCGACCAACACGATCTATGCCGTCAAGCGCCTGATCGGCCGCCGCTTCGACGACCCGCTGGTGGCCAAGGACATTTCGCTGGTTCCGTACAAGATCGTCCGCGGCGACAACGGCGATGGGTGGGTCGAGGCGAGGGGCGAGAAATACGCGCCAAGTCAGATCAGCGCCTTCATCCTCGGCAAGATGAAGGAGACGGCGGAGGCGTATCTCGGCGAGAAGGTGTCGCAGGCGGTCATCAC
>JAKBCB010000578.1 GCA_021808185.1 Pseudomonadota bacterium | reverse complement strand
GCGCGCCGAGGTGGACGCGGCCCTGCCCGGCCTCGCGCGGGCCCAGGCCGCGCAGGCGCAACTGGCGGTGGCGCTGGACGCGCAACTGGCCGAAGCCCGGCAAACGCGCGAGGCGGCCGAGGGCGCCGTCGCCGAGGCCGCCCGCCGCATTGCCACGGACGCCGCGCGGGCGGAGAGCATCCGCGCCGCCATCGCCCGCATCGAGGCCGACCGCCGCGCCGCCGAGGCCCGCGCCCGCGCCGAGACCGCCGACCGCCAGAAGCAGCAAGCCGAGGCCGACTCGGCCCGGGCGCGGCAGGAGGCGCTGGCACAGCCCCCTGGCGCGGCGATGGCCGCGGCCCGCGGCCAGCTCACCGCGCCGGTCGCCGGCAGCATCGCACGCGCGTTCGGCGCCACCACCGAAGCAGGGCCGGCCAGCGGGGTCTCCTATCAGGCGCCGCCCAAGGCGCGGGTGGTTTCACCCTGCGGCGGGCGCGTGGTGTTCGCCGGGCCTTTCCGCAGTTTCGGACTTTTGATGATCGTGAACTGCGGCGGCGGCTATCATTTCGTGCTGTCCGGGCTCGACCGGCTGGATGTCCAGGTGGGTCAGCCGGTGCAGCCGGGCGAGCCGGTGGGCGTGATGCCCGACTGGGATCCGCGGAATGCGCCGGCCAGCCGGCCGACCTTGTATATGGAGCTGCGCAAGGATGGTCAGCCGATCAACCCCGCGCCATTCTTGCGTGCACGCTCCTAGCCATCCACTGTAGAGACACCCACTCTAGGCTGACTGGCTTAGATTACCATGCCGCGGACGCGCGGGCGCGAGAGGAACATCAGAATGAAGCTTCGCACGGGGCTGCTGCTGGGGGCCGTGTTCGCGGCCGGCGTGCTGGCGGGGCCCACCTCGGCGATCATGGCCGAGCGATTCGGGTTCCATCTGCTGCCCGTCGCCTGGGCCCAGGACACGGGGCATTCCGAGACGTATCGGCTGCTGACCTTGTTCGGCGACGTGTTCGACCGCGTGCGCGCGGAATACGTGGAGCCGGTGAACGACAAGGACGTGATCGAGAACGCCATCAACGGCATGCTGACCGGGCTCGACCCTCACAGCAACTACATGAACGCCAAGACCTTCCGCGACATGCAGGTGCAGACGCGCGGCGAGTTCGGCGGTCTCGGGATCGAGGTGACGCAGGATAACGGCTTCATCAAGGTCATCACGCCGATCGACGACACACCGGCCAGCCGCGCGGGCGTGAAGTCCGGCGACCTGATCCTGGCACTCGATGGGCAGTCGGTGCAGGGCCTCTCGCTGAACGACGCCGTGGATAGGATGCGCGGTCCGCCGAACAGCAAGATCAAGCTGACCATCAAGCGCCAGGGTGTGGACAATCCGCTCGACCTCAGCCTGACGCGCGAAGTGATCCGCATCCAGGTGGTCAAGTCGCACATGGAAGGCAACGACATCGGCTATATCCGCCTGACCAGCTTCAACGAGCAGACCGACAGCGGGCTGCGCAAGGCGTTCGCGCAGATCAAGGCCGAGGCGGGCGACCACCTGCACGGCATCGTGCTGGATCTGCGCAACAACCCGGGCGGGCTGCTCGATCAGGCGGTGGCCGTCGGCGACGACTTCATCAACGAGGGCGAAATCGTCTCCACCCGCGCGCGCCACCCCGAGGACAGCCAGCGCTGGGACGCCAAGGGCGGCGACATCACCAACAACCTGCCGGTGGTGGTGCTGATCAACGGCGGCTCCGCCTCGGCCAGCGAGATCGTCGCGGGCGCCTTGCAGGACCATCGCCGCGCGATCCTGGTCGGCACCCGCAGCTTCGGCAAAGGCTCCGTGCAGACCGTCATTCCGCTGCCCGGCAACGGCGCGATGCGGCTGACCACGGCGCGCTACTACACGCCGTCCGGCCGGTCGATCCAGGGCCTCGGCATCGTGCCGGATGTCGAGGTGCACGAGACCCGCACCGAGCAGCCGCATTTCGGGCCGGAGCGCGAGGCCGATCTGAAGGGCGCGCTGCGGAACACGGGCGGCGTGCCGGCGACGGACGCGCCGCCGCCGCGCACCGACCTGCCGCCGATGGCGCGCGACGTGCCGAAGCTGCCGCCGGAGAACTGGCCCGCCTACGACGCGACCAAGACCGACACCGACTTCCAGTTGCAGCAGGCGCTGGCGGTGGTCCGCGCGATGCCGGTCGGCAAGCGCGCGGCGCGTTAACCCGACTCGGCTATAATCGCCTGCCCGCCACGGGCACGGAGGACAGGCAGGGTGGCACGGCCGGAGAGGCATCGCCCGCGCGCATCGCGGGCGATGCGGGCATTGGGGTGGTTCTGGGGCGCGGTCCTGATCGCGCTGGCCGGTGGCGGTGGCGTGCTGCAATGGCTCGGCCCGCCGCACGCGCCGCCGCCGATGCACGCAGCCGCCACATCGCCCCGGCAGACGGCCGCGAAACCGCGCGAGGACACTGCCCCGACCGCCGGCCTCGCGCCAACCGCGACGGCGGCCACCGAGGGCAATGCCGCCCCCGGCATGATCCACGCCCCGG
>JAKBCB010000043.1 GCA_021808185.1 Pseudomonadota bacterium | reverse complement strand
CACGATCACCGCCACCATCAACGCCCGCATCGCCCCTCCCCGTGCGCGGCAATTCCGCGCTACCCAGGGTCATGTCCAACGAAACCTCCAACGGCGCAACCGTGCATCGCATCGTCGCCCCGCCCGGGGCGGCCGGGGAGCGCACGGATCGCTTCCTCGCGGCCAGCCTGCCCGATTTCTCGCGCTCGCGGCTCAAGGGCCTGATCGAGGAAGGCCGTGTCAGCCGCGACGGCCGACCGACGCGCGAACCGGCGGAGCCGGTGCGCGCCGGCGCGACCTACGTCGTCACCCTGCCCGCCCCGGTCGCCGCCGTGCCGGTGGCGCAGGACATCCCGTTTCCGATCCTGTACGAGGATCGTGACCTGCTGGTGCTGGACAAGCCGGCAGGGCTCGTTGTCCACCCGGCGCCGGGCAACGAGGATGGCACGCTGGTCAACGCGTTGATCGCCCATTGCGGCGAGGACCTGCCCGGCATCGGCGGGGAGCGGCGGCCGGGCATCGTGCACCGGCTGGACAAGGACACCTCCGGCGTGATGGTCGTCGCCAAGACCGAGCAGGCGCTGGCCGCCCTCTCGGCGGCCTTCGCCGCGCGCGATCTGGACCGGGCGTACCTGGCGCTGGTCTGGGGGGTGCCGACCCCGGCCGTGGGCGAGATCGAGGGGGCGATCGGCCGCGACCCGCGCGAGCGCAAGCGCATGGCCATCGTCGCCCGCGGCGGCAAGCCGGCGCTGACCCGCTATCGCACGCTCGCCCAGCGCGATCTGGCGGTAGCCCTGCTGGAATGCCGGCTGGCGACGGGACGGACGCATCAAATCCGTGTGCATCTGGCCAGCCGGGGCCACCCGATCGTGGGCGATCCCCTATATCTGCGCCGTATTCCCGCCGCCGCGCGCGGGCTGGGGGAAGATGTCCGTCGGCTGCTGCTCGATTTCCCGCGCCAAGCGCTGCACGCGGCGCGACTGGGATTTTCGCACCCCCGCACGGGCGAGGCCCTGTCCTTCACCACGCCGCCGCCGGCGGACATGCGGGAGCTGCTGGATCGGCTCGGGATGGCGGAAGTTTAATCCCGACTTAATCAGTCCGGATTATTGACGCCATCCCTCTGAGCGTCGTATAAAAGCGCATCGATCGGTGGGCGTCGGATGCCGCTCACCGAGACCGTCCGGCAGGTGGCCGCCACAGATGGGGCCGTAACCGGAGCGCCAAGGTCTTATCCCCCGTATCCGCATCGTCCCGTTCGGGTCGAGTGTTACATCCGGTCGGCCGCGTGCGCCGTATAGGGCATGTCGTCCACCGCACAGACGCAAGGAGCCTGACGTGGCCTCTGCCGTCATCAATGTCGCCCCCGAGGGCAACCTCACGCGGTATCTCCAGGAGATCCGCAAGTTTCCGATGCTCTCGCCCGAGGAGGAGCTGGAGCTGTCGCGTCGTTGGCGCGACCATCAGGATATGGATGCCGCCCATAAGCTTGTCACCTCGCATCTGCGCCTCGTGGCCAAGATCGCCATGGGTTATCGCGGCTATGGCCTGCCGGTCGGCGAGCTGATCAGCGAGGGCAATGTCGGCATGATGCAGGCGGTGAAGCGGTTCGACCCGGATCGCGGGTTCCGCCTCGCCACCTACGCCATGTGGTGGATCCGCGCGGCCATCCAGGAATACATCCTGCACAGTTGGTCGCTGGTGAAGATGGGCACAACGGCCGCCCAGAAAAAGTTGTTCTTCAACCTGCGCCGGCTGAAAGGCCAGATGCAGGCGATCGAGGACGGCGACCTGAAGCCGGAGCAGGTGGCGAAGATCGCCCACGCGCTCGACGTGCCGGAGCAGGACGTGGTGAGCATGAACCGCCGCCTCTCCGCGCCGGATCACAGCCTGAACGCCCCCGTCCGCGCCGACAGCGAGGGCGAGTGGCAGGATTGGCTGGTGGACGAGTCCGAAAGCCAGGAAACGGCCATCGCCGAGCGCGAGGAGATGACCGGACGCAAGGCGCTGCTGGCCAACGCGCTGAAGACGCTGAACGAACGCGAGCGCCATATCCTGATCGAGCGGCGGCTGAAGGACAATCCGACGACGCTCGAAGACCTGTCGCAGCAATACAACATCTCGCGCGAGCGGGTGCGCCAGATCGAGGTCCGCGCGTTCGAGAAGCTGCAAAAGGCGATGCACACGCAAGTCGCCGAACGCCGCCGCGCGGTGCTGTCCACCGCGGCCTGACCAGGACGACGGTGCGGAGAGGCCGGCGCGCCCCTCCGCACCCGCGGCGCCCCTCACGCCAGGCGTAGTTCCGCCGGGTCAGTGTAGTCCCCGACATCGATCGCATGTGCGATCGCGCGAACCTCCAGCGGCGCGGTGCGGCCACGCAGCTCCGCCGCATGCAGCGGCAGATGGCCGAGGTCCAAGCCACCGAGCCGGCAGACCTGCTCGGACACCACCGCCTCGCAGCCGAACGTCTTGCACAGTTGCTCAAGCCGAGAGGCGATGTTGGCCGGGTCGCCCAGCGTGGTGAACACGCGCGTCTCGGCGAACCCGATCTCCCCCACCACGGCCACGCTGCCATGGATGCCGATGCCGAAGCGGATCGGCTCGGTCATTTCGCCCAGCAGCATCCGGTTGAGTGCGGCGACATTGCGCCCGATGCCGCCGACCGCTGCCAGCGCCTGCCGGCAAGCTTCCTCCGGCGAGCATCTGAGCCCGAAGGCGGCGATCAGCCCGTCGCCGGTGAAGTTGTTGGCACGCCCTCCCGCCGCCCTGACCGCATCAGCAGTCGCCGTGAGAAACCGGTCGATGACGAACACGGCATCGAACGGCATCCGCGTCTCGGCCATGCGCATCGAGTCCCGCATATCCACGACCAGCACCACGATGAACCGCTCCTCGCCCGGCCATGGCGTGGCCGGCGGGCGGCGGGCGATCGAGGGGCTGGTGGGCGGTAGCAGCGGCACCACCGCGATGTCGCCGGTCGGGCGCAACTGGCAGGCCAGCCGTACCGGGGCGTGCACGCCCACCCGGTCCAGCACCGCCTGCTCGCCGGGCAGCGCGGGCGGCACGTCGCCGGCCGATGCCACGACGCGCACACGGCAGGTGGAGCAGCGCGCCCGCCCGCCGCACAGGCTGGCATGCGCGACTCCGGCGGCGCGGCTCGCCTCCAGCACCGTGAAGCCGCGCGGCACGCGTGAGACCCGCCCATCCGGGTAGGTCACGCGCACCGTCCCGCCGCGCTGCTCTTGCCACGCACGCAGGCCGCGCGCGCCGAGCGTGAGCAGGAACATCGCGGCGAACACCGCGTTGGTGGTCTGCCGCCAGTCGTGCAGGGCCGCGTTCTGCGCGGCGAGCCCGACCTGCCACCCGGCGAGGTTCGCCGCCTGCCACGCGGGGTCGTGCGCCAGCGCCAGCACCGCGCGCCCGCCCTGGTAGAACCCGAGCAGGGCCAACATCGGCAGCACCACGGCGACGGACAGCAGCACGGCGGACCAGCGCGCGAACCACGGCTTAAGCCGCAGCCAGAAATACACGCCGAGGCAGCCGTGAATCCACGCCACGATCAGCACCACGACTTGCTGCACGCCGAGATCCGGCGACTTCACCCAGAACGAATAGAATTCCTGCGCGTATCCCTTCTGCGTGCCGAACACCGCGAGCGAGATGCGGGTGACATAGACATGGTTACACAGCAGCGGCGGGATGCTCAGGCCGAGCACCGCCTGCGTCACATCCGCGCGGCTCCAGCCGAAATGCCGCCGCTCGTAGAACGCCCACAGCCCGAGCAGCATGTGGGTGCCGAGCGCCGTGTAGAGCACGAACCCGCCGGTCCAGCCCTGCCAGATGAATTTCTGCACGACCATCCCGGCCTCGGCGGCGGCGACCGAGATGTTGGCGAGCGAATGGTTCAGCAGATGCAGGCTGACATAGGTGAACAGGGTCAGCCCGCTCGCCAGCCGCAGCTTGCGGATCGCGGTACGGCTGGTAGCAAGAGCGAGCCATCCGCCGGCCACCACGTGCCTCACTTTGGCGACGCGGCGGCGGCCAGCGTTTCGCGGCGCAGGATAATCAGGCGGCCCGCTTCCTTGCCGATCGCGCCCGCCGCCTCCCATTCGCGCAACTGCTTGTTGACCTTCTCGCGCGAGCTGCCGACCAGCGTGCCGAGATCCTTCTGCGACAGCCTGACTTCGATGCGCGTGCCGCGCGCGGTCGCGGCCCCGTAATCCTGTGCCAGCCGCAGCAGCAGCCGCGCCAGCCGCGCGCCGAGGTCGAGCAGCGCCATATCCTCAAGTGCCGCGTTGGAGCGGCGCTGGCGCCGGCACAGCACCGCCATCAGGCGCAGGCACAGATCCGCATCGGCGCGCAGCAGGCGCAGGAAGCGCGCGCGCTCGATGAACAGCAGCACGCAATCCTCCAGCGCGGTCGCGTCGGCGCTGACGTCCTCGCCGTCGATTATCGACATCTCGCCCAGCACGTCACCCGGCCCGAGCACGCCGAGTGTCACCTCTCGCCCGTCCTCGGACATGGTGCCGACGCGCACGCGGCCGGTCACGATGATGTTGGCCCCGCTGCTCGCATCGCCCCGGCGCAGGATCATTTCGTTGCGCGCCACGCGGCGCACCGCCGCCTGCGCCAGCACGGCGTCGATCTCGGCGGGTTGCAGCACCTGGAACAGCGCGCAGCGGCTCAGCGCCGCGCGACGGGCGGCCACATCGACGACAGCCATTCGTTGCCCCCTCCGCCTCGCGCCGTCAGGCGCGATAGAACGGCGCGGCGTGCGCCGGGTCAACCACCGGCGTTGCGGCCGCGCGCGGCCGGTCGCAGAGTGCGGCCGCGTCCTAGGAGAAACACCGATCATGACCACCCCCCTCGCCTCCCTCGCCATTCCGCCGGGCCTGCGCGTCGTCATCACCGCGGGCGCCGGCGGCATCGGCCGCGCCATCGCCGACGCGCTGCTCGCCCATGGCGCGCGCGTCATGATCTGCGACGTGGACCGCGCCGCGCTCGACGAGTTCCGCGCCTCCCATCCCAGCGCCCGCGCGAGCTTCGCCGACGTGTCCCAGGACGACGACGTGGCGCGCCTGTTCGGCGAGGCGCAGGCGTTCCTCGGCGGGCTCGATGTGCTGGTCAACAACGCCGGCATCGCCGGCCCCACTGGTGCCGTCGAGGAAATCGCGCCGGCGGACTGGCGGCGGTGCATCGATGTGTGCCTGACCGGGCAGTTCCTGTGCGCGCATCATGCGGTGCCGATGCTCAAGGCGGCCGGTGGCGGCGCCATGATCAACCTGTCCTCGTCGGCCGGGCGCCTCGGCTACGCGTTCCGCACCCCCTACTCCGCCGCGAAATGGGGCGTGGTCGGATTTACCCAGAGTCTGGCCAAGGAGCTTGGCCCGTCCAATATCCGCGTCAACGCGATTCTGCCGGGCGTGGTCGCCGGCCCGCGCATCGAGCGCGTGATCGGCGCCCGCGCGGAGCAGCTCGGCGTCAGCTACGCCGAGATGGAGCAGAGCTATCTCGCCCGCGTGTCGATGCGGCGCATGGTCACGGCGCAGGACGTGGCCGGCAGCGTGCTGTATCTGCTCTCCGCCGCCGGGGCCAACATCTCCGGCCAATCGCTCGGCGTGGACGCCAACGTCGAGACGCTATGAGGCGGCCAGCACCTCCAGCGTGTGCCGCGCGATCATCGCCTCCTCGTCGGTGGGGATGACGTAGGCGCACACGCGGGAGCGCGCGGCGGAAATCACCCGCGCGTTGGCGCGGTTGGCGGCGTGGTCGAGGTCGATGCCGATCCACTCCATGCCGTCCAGCACGCGCTCGCGCACCCGCCAGGCGTTCTCGCCGATGCCGCCGCAGAACACGACGGCATCGAGCCCTTGCAGCACCGCCGCGAGCCCACCCAGCTCGCGGCGGATGCGGAAGACGAAATACGCGATCGCCTGCGCCGCCTCCGGCTTGTCGGAGGCTTCCAGCTCGCGCATGTCGTGCGACACGCCGGACAGGCCCTTCAAGCCCGATTGCTTGTACAGCAGGTCGGAGATGGCGGCGGCGTCCATCCCTTTTGCCTGCATCAGATACAGCAGTACGCCGGGGTCGAGCTGTCCGCAGCGCGTGCCCATCGGCAGGCCGTCGAGCGTGGAAAACCCCATCGAACTGGCGACCGATACGCCGTCTCGCATGGCGCACATCGAGGCGCCGTTGCCCAGATGCGCCACCACGACGCGCCCGGCGGCATGGGCCGGGGATAACTCGCGCAGGCGGCGGGCGATGTACTCGTAGGACAGGCCATGGAACCCGTAGCGCCGCACGCCTTCGTCGTACAGCGCGCGCGGCAGCGCGAACACGTCGTTGACGAACGGGTGCGCGCGGTGGAACCCGGTGTCGAAGCAGGCCACCTGTCGCACATGCGGCCACGCCGCCCGCGCCGCCTCGATGCCCGCGACATTGTGCGGCTGGTGCAGCGGCGCGAGCGGCACCAGCGCGCGCAATTCCGCCAGCACCGCGTCGTCCACCTCCACCGGCCGATCGAATGTCATGCCGCCGTGGACGACGCGATGACCGGCGGCGGCGACCGTGACCTGCGGGAACGCCGCGCGCCGCCACGCGAGCACCCGGTTCAGCGCGTCGATGTGAAACGGCGCCGTGTCCGACCAGCGCTGCTCGTCCGTCACCGCGCCGGCGGCATCGTGCACCCTGAAATGCCGCGCCTGCCCCGTCATTTCCACCAGCCCGCTCGCGCGCAGCCGCGGTTCGCCGCCATCGGCGGCGAACAGCGCGAACTTGATCGAGGATGAGCCGGCATTCAGCGTGACGACGTGGGCGGCGGGGGCGGTTTGCATGTGCTGCGTATGGCGCCATCCAGCCTTGTTTTTCAATCTCCCGCCGGCATCCCATTGCATGCCCTGGGCGTGCTGTCGGGGTGACGGCTACCGTGCCCCCTTTGGCGTTATAGTAAAACACATATAACGACGCCGGTGTTGCCAGCTTGGCGCGCCGGCCCGATGATCAAGGCCAAAGTAAATCCAGCGCGGGAGGCGCGACCCGGTGTATCCCGTGGCCCACGAGCCCTGGGTTGTGGCGCTATCGATCCTGGTGGCCATCCAAGGGTCGTACGTGGCCTTGGGCCTGACGCTGAAGGTTGCCGCCAGCGAGGGTCTGCGCCGCCGGCTGAACCTCGCGGCGGCCGCGTTCACCTTCGCGATCTCGATTTGGTCGATGCATTTCGTCGGCATGCTGGCGATGCGGCTGCCCTTCCCGCTCGACTATCTGGTACTGCCGACGCTGCTCTCGTTCCTGGTCTGCGTGTTCGTGGTCGGTGTCGCGGTGTTCGTGGCCAGCCACGCCCCGGTCTCCCGCGCCGCCGTGCCGCTGGCGGGCGTCATCATGGGAATCGGCATTGCGGCAATGCATTACATCGGCATGTTCGCGTTGCATCACAGCGCGCTGATGCAGCACGACCCCGCCTATGTGGCCGCGAGTTTCGCGGTCGCCATCGTCGCCTCGGCGGCGGGCCTGCGCTTCGCCTTCGCGCCGCGCCGGCGGCTGCCGGTGGCGCTGGCCGCCGTGCTGTTCGGGCTGGCGATCTCCGGGATGCACTATGTCGCCATGGCCGGCCTGAGGCTCGCGCCATTCGGCGCGCACGCGGGCGGGCCGGACGCGGCGCTGTCGCCGGATCTGCTCGCGGTGATCGTGACCATCGTGGCCTTCGCGGTCTCGGCGGTGTTCCTGCTCGCCCTGGTGCCGGACCACGGCCCGGTCCCGTCCGCCACACCGGCACCGGAGCCGCTCCCCGAGTTGCCGCCCGAGCCAGCGAGGCCGGTGGTGCCGCCGCTTGCCGTCGGGCCGCTCGGCGGCGCGGGGGCGGTGCGCCCGTTCCGCCCGGCGCGCGCCCTGCCGGTGGAACGCGACGGCGCCACGCATTACGTGCCGGTGGAGGCGATCGTGCTGGTGCGGGCGGACACCCATTACACCACGGTGTTCGACGGCCAGACCCGCGGCTTCTGCTCGCTGTCGATCGGAGAGGTGGAGCAGCGCCTGGACCCTGCCCGCTTCCTGCGCGTGCATCGCAGCTACATCGTGGCTATCGACCGGATCGCCCGGCTGCGCCGCAGCGGCGACGGCGGCACGGCGCTGTTCGACACGCCGGAACCGCTGTCCGTGCCGGTCAGCCGGGGGCGCTACCCGAGCCTGAAGGCGCGCGTCGCCGCCCGCGTCTGACTTTGTGCATCGCGGCATTTTTCCGTCCATGCGCCGCTATAGGACAGGAATGCAGACGCTTTTCGTGCAGAAATCTCCGCTTTTCGTGCGGCCGCGCGCCGCCTGCCACCCGCCGGTGCATGCCGCGTTGATGCTGCGGCGCGGCAATCCCTAGGCTCCACGAAACACCAGGGGGAGGACCGCATCGTGATCCCGGGCACATTTGACTATCACCGTCCCAAATCCGTCAGCGAGGCGGTGGCGCTGCTCGCCGACCTGGGCGAGGACGCGCGGCCGCTGGCCGGCGGCCACAGCCTGATCCCGATGATGAAGCTCCGCCTCGCCGTACCTCGGGCGCTGGTGGATCTGGCCGCCATCGCCGATCTGCGCGGCGTCAGGCGCGCGGGGACGGACATCGTGATCGGCGCCACCACCACCATCGCGGAGTTGATCGCCTCGGCCGAACTGGCCGTAGCACTGCCGATCATCCGCGAGACGGCGCTGGTGATCGCCGACCCGCAGGTCCGCGCGCGCGGCACCATCGGCGGCAACGTCGCCAACGGCGATCCGGGCAACGACCTGCCGGCGCTGATGCAATGCCTCGGCGCGTCCTACCAGATCGCGGGCCATGCCGGAACGCGGGAGATCGCGGCGCGGGCGTTCTACCAGGGCGCGTATTTCACCGCGCTGGCCCCGGGCGAGGTTCTCACCGGCATCCGCATCGCGCCGCCGCCCGCCGGGCATGGCTGGGCGTATGAGAAACTGAAGCGCAAGGTCGGCGACTATGCCACCGCCGCCGCCGCCTTGGTGCTGACGATGCGGGGCGGCCAGGTGGCGAGTGCCGCCATCGGCCTGACCAATGTCGGCGACACGCCGCTGTTCGCCGAGGACGCGGCCCGCATCCTGACCGGCTCGGCGCTGGACAAGGCGACGGTGGACCGGGCGGTGGCGGCCGCCGAGGCGATCACCTCGCCCGCTTCGGACGGGCGTGGCCCGGCGGAATATCGCACGAAAATGGCGGGCGTGATGCTGCGCCGCGCGTTGGTCCGCGCAGCCGCGCGCGCCACGCACTGACAGGGGGGAACACCGTGGCAAAGACCCATGTGACAATGACCGTTAACGGGCAGGCGGTGGAGGGGCTGGTCGAGCCTCGCACCCTGCTCATTCACTTCCTCCGCGAGAACCTGAGCCTGACCGGCGCGCATATCGGCTGCGAGACCAGCCATTGCGGCGCCTGCACCGTCGATCTGGACGGCCAGTCGGTGAAGTCCTGCACCGTGTTCGCGGTGCAGGCGCAAGGCGCGGACATCCGCACCATCGAGGGCATGGCCAACCCGGACGGCACGCTGCACGCGCTCCAGGACGGCTTTCGCGAGATGCATGGCCTTCAGTGCGGCTTCTGCACGCCGGGCATGATCCTGCGCGCCTACCGGCTGTTGCAGGAGAACCCGAACCCCACGGAGGACGAAATCCGCATGGGCATTTCCGGCAATCTCTGCCGCTGCACCGGCTACCAGAACATCGTCGCCGCCATCCAGTACGCGGCGGCCAAGCTGAGCGCGCCCCAGGAGCAAGCGGCATGAACGAGATGACCCCGCCGACCGCCGCCGAGCGGACGGACAAGCTGCAAGGCATGGGCTGCCGCCGCAAGCGCGTGGAGGACGTGCGCTTCACCCAGGGGCGCGGCAACTACGTGGACGACCTGAAGCTGCCGGGCATGTTGTACGGCGACTTCGTGCGCTCGTCCTACGGCCATGCGCGGATCAAGAGCATCGACACGAGCAAGGCGAAAGCCGTGCCCGGCGTCGTCGCGGTGCTGACCGCGGCCGATCTGGCGCCGCTGAAACTGCACTGGATGCCGACGCTGGCGGGCGACGTGCAGATGGTGCTGGCGGACGGCAAGGTGCTGTTCCAGAACCAGGAAATCGCCTTCGTCGTCGCCAACGACCGCTACGTCGCCGCCGACGCGGCCGAACTGGTCGAGGTCGAGTACGAGGAACTTCCCCCGCTCGTCGATCCGTTCAAGGCGATGGCGCCGGACGCCCCGGTGCTGCGCGAGGATCTGGCCGGCAAGACCTCCGGCGCGCACGGCCCGCGCAAGCACCACAACCATATTTTCGAGTGGACGGTCGGCGACCGCGAGGCGACCGATCTGGCGTTCCGCGACGCCGAAGTGACGATCAAGGAAATGCTGTCGTATCAGCGCGTGCATCCATCGCCGCTGGAAACCTGCCAGTGCGTCGCCTCGTTCGACAAGATCAAGGGCGAGCTGACGCTGTGGGGCACGTTCCAGGCGCCGCATGTGGTGCGCACGGTGGCGGCGATCCTGTCCGGTATCCCGGAGCACAAGATCCACGTCATCGCGCCGGACATCGGCGGGGGCTTCGGCAACAAGGTCGGCGTCTATCCGGGCTATGTCTGCTCCGTCGTCGCCTCCATCGTCACCGGCAAGCCGGTGAAATGGGTCGAGGACCGCATCGAGAACCTCTCCGCGACCGCCTTCGCCCGCGACTACCACATGACCACGGAAATCGCCGCGACCAAGGACGGCAAGGTGACGGGCCTGCGCGTGCATGTGCTGGCCGATCACGGCGCGTTCGACGCCTGCGCCGATCCCTCCAAATGGCCGGCCGGGTTCTTCAACATCGTCACCGGCTCGTACGATTTCCCGACCGCCCATTGCTCGGTCGATGGCGTGTACACCAACAAGGCACCGGGCGGCGTTGCCTACCGCTGCTCTTTCCGCGTCACCGAGGCTGCCTACTGCATCGAACGCGGCATGGACATCCTGGCGCAAAAGCTCGGCATGGACCCGGCCGAGTTGCGGCTGAAAAACTTCGTCCGGCGGGAGCAGTTCCCGTACCAGTCCGCACTCGGCTGGGAATACGATTCCGGCGACTACCACACCGCCTTGCGGCAAGGCATGGAGAAGGTCGGCTACACCGCGCTGCGCGCCGAGCAGAAGGCGAAGCAGGAGGCGTTCCGGCGCGGCGAGACCCGCGAGATCATGGGCGTCGGGGTCTGCTTCTTCACCGAGATCGTCGGCGCCGGCCCGTCGAAGAACTGCGACATTCTCGGCATCGCGATGTTCGACTCCTGCGAGATCCGCATCCACCCCACGGGCGCGGCCATCGCCCGCATGGGCACGAAAAGCCAGGGCCAGGGGCACGAGACGACCTACGCGCAGATCATCGCGAGCGAGATCGGCATTCCCGCCGACGACATCATGGTGGAAGAAGGCAACACCGACACCGCGCCGTATGGTCTTGGCACCTACGGCTCGCGCTCCACGCCCGTCGCGGGCGCCGCCATCGCCACGGCGGCGCGCAAGATCAAGGCCAAGGCGCAGATGATCGCGGCCTACCTGCTGGAGGTTCACCACGACGACGTGGAGTTCGACATCGACCGCTTCCGGGTGAAGGGCCTGCCGGAAAAATTCAAGACGATGAAGGAGATTTCCTGGGCCGCCTACAACGCCGTCCCACCGGGCCTGGAGCCAGGACTGGAAGCGGTCAGCTACTACGATCCGCCGAACATGACCTACCCGTTCGGCGCCTATATCTGCGTCATGGACATCGACGTCGATACCGGCGTCTGCAAGGTGCGCCGCTTCTACGCGCTCGACGACTGCGGCACCCGCATCAACCCGATGATCATCGAGGGGCAGGTGCATGGCGGCCTGACCGAAGCCTTCGCCATCGCGATGGGACAGGAGATCGCCTACGACGAGATCGGCAACGTCAAGGGCGCGTCCCTGATGGACTTCTTCCTGCCGACGGCGGTGGAAACACCGAAATGGGAGACGGACTTCACCGTCACCCCGTCGCCGCACCATCCGATCGGGGCGAAGGGTGTGGGCGAAAGCCCCAATGTCGGCGGCGTGCCGGCGTTCTCCAACGCGGTGAACGATGCTTTCGCCTTCCTCGGCAACACCCATATCCAGATGCCGCACGATGCGTGGCGCGTGTGGCAGGCGGGGCAGAAGCTGGGAGTTTGATGCGTCACCCTCTCCCCTTGCGGGAGAGGGCCGGGGCGAGGGATTTCGCCGCGCCGCGCGGCCGGGGTTCCTCCTCCGCCATTCCGGAGACACGATGAAGCTGACACGCGACGACATCGCCACCCGCCTCGCCGAAGTCGGCTACATCGCCGACCGCGACCTCGCGACCGCGCTGCTGCTGATGGACATGCTCGGCCGGCCCTTGCTGATCGAAGGCGAGGCCGGAGTGGGGAAAACCGAGGTCGCCAAGGCGCTGGCACAGATCCACGCCACCAACCTGATACGCCTGCAATGCTACGAGGGGCTGGACCAGTCGGCGGCCCTGTACGAGTGGAACTATCAGCGCCAGTTGCTCGCCATCAAAGCGCGCGAGGGCACGGACGCCGAGGACATCGAAGCGGCGATCTTCTCCGAACGCTTTCTGCTCGCCCGTCCGCTGCTCGCCGCGATCCGCCAGGACACGCCGCCGGTGCTGCTGATCGACGAGATCGACCGCGCGGACGAGGAGTTCGAGGCTTTTCTTCTGGAACTTCTGTCGGATTTCCAGATCTCGATCCCGGAACTGGGAACGATCACGGCGCGCAGCATTCCCCGCGTCGTGCTCACCTCGAACGGCACGCGCGACCTGTCGGACGCGCTGCGGCGGCGCTGCCTGTATCACCACCTCGATTACCCGGCGCAGGATCGCGAAACCCGCATCATCCTCGCCCGCGTGCCGGGCGTTTCGCTCGCGCTCGCGCGGCAGGTGGCGGGCACCATCGCGGCGCTGCGGCGCGAGGAACTGGCGAAAGTCCCAGGCGTGGCGGAAACGCTGGACTGGGCGCGCGCGCTGCTCGGCCTCGGTGTCGCCGATCTGGCCGAGGATCCGGCAACGGCTTTCGAAACCCTGGCCTGCGTGCTGAAGACGCAGGAAGATCGCGCGCGCATCACCCGCGAAGTCACGGACCGGCTGATCGCGAAGGTTGCCTGATGGACGCCGGAGAGCGGATGCTGGCGCGTCTGGCCGGGTTTACGGCCACGTTGCGCGATAACGGGTTTCGCGTGGGTCTGGCCGAGGCCGGCGACGCGGCGCGCATCCTCGCCTCCCCGCTGGCCGCCCGCCCGGCGTCGCTCGGCCCGTCGCTGCGCGCGCTGTTCTGCTCGAATGCCGAGGAATGGCGGAAATTCGACGAGATTTTCGCGGCCTACTGGCTGAACCGGGGGGTCAAGCGCGTCGTCAGGCTGTCCGGCGCCGCCGCGCGCCAGGGGCCGCGCACGCTGCGGCAACTGTCCGAAGCCGGCGCACCCAAGGGCGAGCCGGAAGCCACGCAGGCTCCGCCGCGCCAGGGCGACGACGGCGCGAATAACCCCGCCGACCGGCGCGGCCGGCGCGAGGGCGCGAGCCGGGCCGAGGCGCTGGCGCGCACCGATTTCCGCCACATCGCCGACCCGGACGCGCTGGCCGCCGCGCATGAGGCCGCCGGGCGGCTGGCCGTGGTGCTGCGCACCCGCCTGACCCGCCGCGCGCGGGCCCGCCGATCCGGCCAGCGGATCGACCTGCGCCGCACCATCCGCGCCAGCATCCCCAGGGGCGGCACGCCGCTCGATCTGCT
>JAKBCB010000577.1 GCA_021808185.1 Pseudomonadota bacterium | reverse complement strand
TGATCGGCCCCCGCACCGCTGGTGGTGTTGCCGATCTTCCACTGCACGGTGTCGCCGGCCGCGATCGAGATCAGATGCTCGCCAGGCTGCAATGCGATATCGGTCACGTGCAGCGGCGAGGCGTAGATTTCGTAGAGAGCGCCGTCCGACCAGGGGAACACCTGCATGGCGTTGATGTAGCCGTCGCGCGTCGGATTGATGCGCGCCGCGGCGTTGGCCTGAGCCACGCGGGCGACCGGGTTGGCCGGCTGTGGTGATGGTCGGCTCGTCGTGGCCGGCGGCATCTTCTTGAGCTGCCCCGGCAGCGGCAGCGGTTCTGGCAAGGTCACGACCTGAACCGGCGCCGGTGGCGGCGGCACGAGGTGCGCGGCTTGCGGGGTGTCGTAGGCGATCTTCGGCACCGTCGGGGCACAGGCCGACAGCGCCAACGCACCGCCGCATGCGAGGAGGAGCGGAACTCTCATGGGGTCGATCCTTCGGTCTGAGTGGTGTTCACCTCGCGTGCCCAGCTGATCGCATCGATGTAGATGCCGAGCGGGTTCTGCCGCAACGCCACCTCGGTGTGCGGGGTCTGGATCACCACGGTCAGGATGGCGGTCCAATGCTCGGGTGGCAGGGCGGTGCCGTCCTGGAACGGATGCTCGACCCAGGCGATGCGGAAGGAATTCGGGCTGGCGCGGACGACGCTGGTGACATCGACGGTGACAGCGCGCTTGCCGATCTGGCCGAACGGATTGGCTTGGCGGGCGTACGTATCAAGCATCGGCTTGGCGTGGCTGGTGATCTGCGCATAGGCGTCGAGCCACGCTTGGCGGACGACGACCGGATCGACCGAGAGGCCGCGCACACGCTCGATGAACTGCGCCAGGAAATAGGCGATCTCGGTGTCGGTCGGCTGCAGCTCCGCCCGCGCCGGGGCGATGGCCTGCACCGCGCCGAGATGATCGACCTCGACGACGAACGGCGTGACCATGGCGCGGGAATGGGTGCGGATGTCATCGGCGATGACCACCGCGGCGAGCGCCAGGCAGCCGAACGCCATCAGGCGCCAGTTCGCGGCCTGCACGCGGGCGGACCCGATCCTCTGGTCCCACAGTTGCCCGGCGCGCTGATAGGGCGTGGCCGGCGCCTCGGTGTCGCCGAGACGGGAGGAGAAGCGGCGCCACCTCATGTTCCGTCCCCGCGCAAATTGGGGCGCATGCCGCCGGCACGGCCTTCGGCTTCGTGGATGATGTTCTGCGCCGCCCGGGAGACGGCTTGCCGCTGCAGCCGCTGCGTCCAGGCCGGCGCGCCACTGGGCGCCGCTGCGGTCTGGGACGCGCCGGCCGCATTTCCGCCCGATCCGCCGGTCGCCGACCAGGCGGTGCGTTCGCCGGCGGCGAAGCGGTCGCGTAGCGTCGTCGAGGCACTCTGGGCCGCACCGCGCAGGCCGCTGGTGGCCGCACCGGCCGCCCCGCGGGCGACACCGGCCAAGCCAGCAGAAACCGATCCGCCTCCGGTGGCGCTGCCGAGCGTGTAGGCACCGCTCGCACCGCCGGCGAGTGAAGCCGCCGCGCCGACCCCGCCGGCCACGGCGCGGGCGGCCGCCGCCCCTCCCATCCCGGCCAGGGCCGCAGCACCGGCGACAGCGCCGCCCGCGGCGGCGGCGCTGCCAAGACCCAGTTGCGGCGCGCCGGAGGTGATGCCGGCGGCAAGCCGATTGGCCGAGAAGGCAAGGCCGGCGATCGTCATCGAGGCGAGCAGGATGGTGAGCGCGTCCTGGAGCGAGAGTTCGGTGGCCGGGTTGCTTGGCAGGATCTGGCCGAAGAGCTGGGTGCCGATGCCGGTGATCACGGCGAAGACCAGGATGCGCACGCCGGAGGTGACGATCTGCCCGAGCACTGGCTCGGCGATGAAGGCAGTTCCGCGCCAGAGCGCGAAGGGCACGAGGATGAAGCCCTTCAGCGTTGTCAGCTTGAATTCGATGATCGCCAGGAACAGCAGGATCGCGAGCACGAAGAAGCCGAGCAGGGTTACGATCCAGGACAGCCCCATGACCAGGATCTGGCCGAGGTTCCAGAAGAAATCGGGGAAGCCCGCGAGGCGCTGAATCTGCGTCAGCAGCACATCGGCGCCCTGGACGCCTGCCTGGGCAAGTCTGCCGGGCTGGAGGAAGTTCGCGTAGGAAAGGGAAGAGCCGGTCGCCTTCAGGCCAAGTGCGGCAAAACTGTTGAAGACGAGTTGCGTGAGGAAAGGCCAATTATTCAGGATGAAGGCGAAAAAGCCGACGTACAGGACCTTCTTTGCGAGCGTCTGGATGGCGTCGTCCTCGCCGAGCGCCCAGGCGAGACCGGCCAACGTCGCGTCGATCCCAATCAGCACGGCGACCAGAAACCCGACGTCAGGGGAGATCAGGCCGAACCCTGAATTGATGTAGTTGCTGAAGACGTTGAGGAAGTGGTCGATGACGGACGTGTTGCTACCCATGCGGCACTCCAGCCGGTGCAGGCGGAATCGGCCGCTGCTTTTCCGCGGGGACCAGTTTGTTCGGAGTGTT